>NZ_JADYXH010000029.1:0-35454 GCF_015864395.1 Pseudoalteromonas sp. SWYJZ12 | reverse complement strand
AGTCATATCGCCTTTTTCTACAGCGTCGACAACTTGTAATTTAAAGCCTAATGAATAATCTCGTTGTGTTCGTTTGATCGGTGTATTATTTGACTTGGTCATAATAAATCCTAAATGTGTAAACACATTTCAGGACGAGACAAGGGAAGAAGAAAAGGCTTTAAGAGATATTGAGAAAGCAAAGAAAGAAGCCGAAAAAGAAGAACGCTTACTTCAGAAAGCTTTGAAAAAAGCACGAGAAGAACTTTCTACTGCAAATGATGAGCAGCGAGCCGACTATGAAGCGAAATTACTTGATCTAGAAAAGCAATTAAAAGAAGCAGAAGATAAAGGTCAAAGAGCTATGTCGATGGCACAACAAACCCGAAGAGGGCATGTATACGTAATAAGCAATGTAGGCAGTTTTGGTGAAGAGGTATTCAAAATTGGTATGACCCGAAGACTTGAGCCTATGGATCGTGTCAAAGAACTAGGCGATGCATCTGTTCCTTTTTCCTTTGATGTTCATGCGATGATATTTAGTGAAGATGCGCCATCTTTAGAAAAAGAACTTCATCGCCGTTTTGATATTTACTCAGTGAATAAAATAAATTCAAGGAAAGAATTTTTCAAAACTACAATATCAGAAGTTAAGAAAGCTGTAGAGGGCAATGGGATTAAAGATGTTCATTGGACTTTAAAAGCTGAAGCTTCTGAGTATCGTGAGAGTTTAGCAATAGAGAAAAACTTACAATGTAATGCGGTTGCTTAACTCTTTCTTATTTAGTTTCATGTATTAAGACAAAGTAGGTGAATTAGTTTTTTTCATCAATTTCTTTCCCGCAATTATAACAATCGTTAGTGGGAAGCTTATAACTAGAAATAGAGCGCATTACTTGGTTTTTCTTACAGGCAGGGCAGACGTAATTAATTACAGAGATTATAAGCGCAATAGCAAAAACAAAACTACCGATATAAAACGGGTTTGAGTAAAATTGCATACTTGGTTCTGAAAAGTTAAAACCAATAATACAGATGATTAATGCAGTTAAATAAAGTTTAAATTTTAGGCTTTTATTCAAGGTTTAAATATCCAATTGGCAAGGTGCTAATAATAAGTGCTTTGGCAGTTTTAACAAATTATTTACTCAATTACTATTTAAGTTTTTATATAGCGCAAATGTATAGGCATAAAAAAAGCGTTGCCCTTGAGCAACGCTTTTCTGTATTTGTCTAATAGCTGGTAGCTAACTTACTTAGCCGCTAGCTTATTCTGCCACAAACTTATTCTGCAGCTAAATAATCTAACACTACTTGATGGTGATCTTTAGTTTTAAACTTATCAAATAGGTGTTTTATTTTACCGTCTTGGCCTACTAAAAACGTTAGGCGGTGAATACCATCGTACTCTTTACCCATAAACTTTTTGTAGCCCCATACACCAAATGCTTCAGCAATGGCGTGGTCTTCATCGGCTAATAGGTCAAAGTTAAGCTCTTTTTTAGTTTCAAAGTTTTTAAGGCGCTTAATTGGATCTGGGCTAATACCTACAACGCGGGTGTTAAATTTAGCAAGCTGTGCTTGCTCATCGCGTAGGTTTTCGGCTTGTACAGTACAGCCCGGCGTTGACGCTTTAGGGTAAAAGTACACAAGCACTTGTTGCTCTTTTAACAGCTCGCTTAATGTTACTGTTTCGTCGTTTTGGTTTTGTAGGCTAAAAGCGGGTGCAGTATCGCCAGCTTGTAATGGACTAATTGTGTTCATGTTTAGCATCCTTAACGAATTCGTTTAAAAATATAATCTACGTTTAGTGTGTGAGAAAGGCTCTCAAAACTAATTTTAAATTGATCTATATCTACATCAACAGGTATGTTGAATTCAAGTTCACAACGCATTTTAATGTTGTCTTCTTGGGAATAAGTGTCTGACTTAAGTGAGCAAATACTAATATTATTGTCGGCAAAAAAGCGCGTTACTTTGCTCAATGTGCCAGGTGTGTCTATGCCTGTGTATTCTAGTGTGTAACCTGCACAAAATTCGCTAGGAGTATGACTCGCTGTACGCTTCATCATGGTTAGCAGGCCAAGTTCCATGGCTTTAGTTGGTAGTACGTGCTCTATGCGGCTTATTGCCGACATGTCGCCGCTTAGTAGCATTATGAAGGTAAATTCGCAGCCTAAAATAGCAATACGGCTGTCAATAATGTTGCAGTGACAATCGCTAACCAGTTGGGTTAGTTCACTTACAATACCGGGTCTGTCTTCGCCAATCGCTGTTAAAACAATTTGATGATTTGAAAATGCAGTCATGAGTTCAAATACCTTGTTACTTGGATTATATCAACCGAGTTGGCAACACCAAAAATACACACGAGAAGTTGCACGGCGGCGAAGTTTAACACAAAAAGGGCTCTAAACTACAGCACACGCTAATTAAGCGCTTTTAAAGTGCGGTGTTTCTTGTTTTTACTGGCACGGGAAAGTACCATAGCTAAAATTTGCTTATTTGCGCTTAGTTTTATTGCTAAGTTGAAGTGCTGAACTTTATTGCATTTAGGCAGCCAAATAATAAATGTAAAGTTAATATTGATTTTACACTGAACCAAATCGGCATTACCCACTCATATATTTGTTAAAACAATTAAAGGGTATGCTAAGGAGAAATATCTGTGCAGTATTGGATCCCAAAAGCACTTGCAGTAAGTGTATTGGTAAGTTTATCAGGGTGTAGTGTATTTATTAATAAGGCACATGACGAACGTAACTATCGTACGCATGAGCCTGTAAAAGCACCAACGTCGTTATCTCAACCAGCTCAAGACCCAGTTTATAAAATGGATGTAGGTCAATACGACAACAATCCTGAAGCTACAAATTACCGCCCACCGGCACAAGTATTAACAATTGCTAAAGGCAGTTGGGTAGAAGAGACAGATAAACAAGCGCGTATTTATTTTGATAAAAACGATGGCATTGCTGATTTAGATGAATTTCTTTGGGACACGATTCAATCAGTCCTCGCTGATAACAATGCAGGAACTACTAAAGAAGACAAGCTACTAGGTACTATTGAAACTGATTGGTACTCAATCATTAAAACCGAAGAAGGTTTTTGGTGGTGGGGCGATGAAGTTAACGATGACTTAGAAAAATTTAGATTCACTATTGAAGAAAAGTCACATCAGCGTACTGCGTCTTTACGTGTAGAGCTGATAGATTTTAAAGGCGACCATACGCTAACTGATTTGTTAAAACAGCAGTTAGAAGTACGTGCGCTTAACCAAGTAGTGAGCGAGTTTGATTACCGTTACCGTCAACTTGAAGTTGATATGCGTAAACGCCAAGGTATTATTTCTCTTGAAATGGGCTTTGATAACAAAGGTAATGCAGCACTTGTAACTGAGCAATCTTACGAAGCTGTGTTTGACCGTTTCTCTGGATTTTTAGAGCGCTTGTCGTTCACTATTGTTGAAATTAACCCAGATACGGGCTTAATTACTGCTGATTACACTAAACCAGAAACAAGTGTTTGGGATTCAATTTGGGGTGATGACGTAGCTCAACTACCTATTGATGAAGGCCAATACCAAATTTTAGTAAGTAAAACTAAAGAAGGCGGTACTAGCTTAACGTGGATGGATGATAAAGGCGAAACGCTTGAGCCAGGTACTATGAATGGTTTACAACAAGCATTAGAAGCAGCACTCATTCAGCGCGGCATTAAAATTTAAATAATAATAAGTTTTACCACAAAAAGAGCGCTATGCTCTTTTTGTGGTTTTTATAGGTTAATAAATATGTCTCAGCTACCTCATCGTTCACACTACACGTGGCGCACTTGGTTTACTTTTTTGGTTCCTTCGTTAATTGGTGTGTTTTTATTTATGACACCCATTAGTACCTCGCAAGGGATGACCATTCCTATTGCCGTTATGGCAAAAGCGGTTCAAGCAATGATGCTTGGCTCTGCTCAAGCAATTATTACTCTCATTATTTGTATTACAGGGGTTATTTCTGTAATTACTAAAGTGTTTAAACCCGCCGCTATATGTAACTCACCTTTGTTAAAGCATTTATTTGATGTGAGCTGGACATGGCTGGTGGTGCGCTTATTTGGTATGGCGTTTGGTTTAATGACGTACTTAAGCCTAGGCAGCGAGATGATTACCTCGGCCAATACTGGCGCGCTGGTATTAAATGACTTACTGCCAGTGTTGTTTTCGGTATTTATTTTAGCGGGCTTACTACTGCCGCTATTAATTAACTTTGGTCTACTAGAGCTTGCTGGTACGTTAATGACTAAAGTAATGCGCCCTGTATTTGGTGTACCGGGTAGAAGTGCGGTTGACTGTACTGCATCGTGGTTAGGTGATGGTAGTGTGGGTATTTTGATGACTGCAAGGCAGTACGATCAAAAGCACTATACACAACGCGAAGCGGCTATTATTGGTACTACGTTTTCAGCGGTTTCAATTACGTTTAGTTTAGTGGTGCTTGGGCAAGTTAAACTTGAATACCTATTTGCACCGTTTTACGCAACGGTATGTTTAGCCGGTATTGTTGCCGCTATTATTGTGCCGCGATTACCGCCACTGCGCTTTAAAAAAGACTTACTGATTGATGGTACTGAGCCAGATAGAGACGCTGAAACAATTCCGGGTCATAAAACCTTATTTGGTCATTCGTTAGATGTTGCATTAGCTAAAGCAGATAACTCAACGGGTGTTAAAGGTACTATAAAAGAGGGCTTACATAACGCGCTTGATATGGTGTTTGGTGTATTGCCTGTGGTTATGGCGGTAGGTACATTTGCACTGATCATTGCTGAGCATACGCCTATATTTCAGTATTTAGGTATGCCGTTTGTGCCATTTTTAGAGTTATTACAAGTACCCGAAGCGGCAGCTGCGTCGCAAACTATTATGGTTGGTTTTGCTGATATGTTTATTCCGTCAATATTAGCAGCAGGGACTATTGAAAGTGATGTAACGCGCTTTATTATTGCCGCAATGAGTGTAACTCAGCTTATTTATATGTCTGAGGTGGGCGCACTTTTACTTGGCAGTAAAATACCGGTAAATATTTTAGAGTTGTTTATTATATTTATTTTGCGAACGCTAATTACTTTACCTGTTATTGCGCTAATGGCGCATTGGTTAGTAGGCTAAATTAACGAAAATATAATTAAGCGAATTGGTATTATTAAAAAAGCCCTGATTAATCAGGGCTTTTTTGTGTCTGTTGTATTTTTAATATTGGCGTTGGGCTTTTTAAACTCCGTTTTTGCAGAGAGTTTAATCAGCGCAATATTACCAATGACAATAGCAAAAACAACGGCGACAATAATTACAATATGCCAAGTTTGCATCGCAGTATCACTTAATATTTAGTACGTTTAAGTGTGACCGTTTTACGCTATAACAGCAATTAAATTACTCAAAACACAATCAATAATTTTAAACGCAATCAATAACCTTAAAAACGTCTAGCTACCGAAAGCGTTAAAAAGTTAAGCCCTGGGTTTGGCTCTTTAAAGCCTGCGTTTGAATAGTGAATAACTCTAAGGGCAACATTAGTATGACCAAAGTCGGCAACAAGGCCTATGCGGTCTTCAAATTGGTAGTGAGTACTTATGTTTTTACCGGCAAACTGCGTTTCATCAATCAGTGATACACCAATCCCGGCTTCTACATAAAATGGGGTGTTGTTAAAACTAAATGCAGGAAATTGCAGCACAGGTGACATAGCAAGTACTAAGTTTGATTGTGTTTCATCGCCGTGGCGGTATTCCCACATATTTACGCTGGTTTCAAAGTAAAAGTGTGCATCACCAATTATATTTTGCATGCTAGGTGCATGATACTGATACGCAAGCTTAACGCCGTTTACGTTACCTTCGCCTTTGAGAAAATCAACGGCATAACCGTGGTTCGATTGAGCAAAAGCAAGTTTGCCAAAAAGTGAAACTACTAATACAAAAGAGATAATAAGTGTTTTAAGTGACGTTTTCATAGGTGCCAAATGTTTGTCTGATTCAAGTGATAACTAAATGATAAGGGCGACCTATTAACAATTACAATGAGGACAAAATGCCGGTTGTATATGGCCTGTTAATGGAGGTTTCTAACTGCTTGAATTTATTTTAGTTATTTTATTGGTGCGATTTGGGCATTAATAAATTGCTTATTTGTGCCTTTTTTATTGCGTATAGTTCGCGTAAATTACAGCCATCTTAATCACACAGACATATACAATTATGAGACTCTTTAAACTATTCGTTTTAGCCACTGCTTTTTTTAGTAGTTCGTTATTTGCACAAACTCAGCAATCGCCAGATCAGTTACTTGAATCAGTAGCCGATAAGCTATTTGCAGACATTGGCCAAGTAAATTCAAAAGGCACAGCAAGCAAAGAAGCGATGGCTGCCATTGTTGAAAAACGTTTAATGCCACATATTGATGTTAAGTTTGTGTCGTTTAAATTATTAGGTAAGCACATTAAAGGCATTGAGCGCGAACAGGCAGTTCAATTTATTGATGCAGTAGAGCATTACTTAACAGGCACATACGCCGGTGCACTAATGAAGTACACAGGTCAAAAAGTAGTATTTGAGCGTAATAACGCAAAAAGTGACTCTGAGTACGCAACAGTTAATACACAAATTATTGAGCCAAATGCGCCTACAATCGACTTAAGTTTTAAGCTTCGTTTAGGTAAAAATGATGAGTGGAAAGTATACGATATTGTTGCCGAAGGCATTTCACTATTAAGTGCTAAGCAAAAAGAGATTATTCAACGTATTTCTGAAGTGGGTTTAGATCAAGTTATTAGCGAGTTAAAAAGTAAATAGACTATTTGTCTGGCTCTGATTAAGCCCAACTCCAACCTCAAAAACGGCCAATTACTTATGTACTTGGCCGTTTTTATATTTGTAAGTAAAGGATTGTTGTTATTGCGTAATTTTGCGCTAGCAGCAAAACAAAGGTGTGCTAGAATATCGACACTTTGATTAAGCGTGGTGTCAGCTAAAAACTGATATAACTTACCACCCCCAAGCCACACTGGAGTTGTGTTGTTTTAATGGAAAATGTACTGATTTGGCCAAAGGAATACCCATTACTTATTAAAGGACTGGTAGAACAAAACGGTGCCTTTATTTTAGATGCTTTGGAAGCTTGGCCTGCTTGTCGTTCTACAAATGAAGACGATGGTGTATGCACCACCGTGTTACCGCCTATTTATTATTTGGCATGGCTAACCCCGCTAGAACCATTTGAAGAATGTTACTTTCAACATATCTCTGAATATGACGAAGACGCACAAGCGTATATTAGTGCGGTTAAAAGCCATTACTATGATAATGAATACACCCCTGAAAGCTTAGTGCTTATGCTATGCCAGCGCCTTGAAAAATACGCAAGTGTGGCTGCACAAAATACCATAGATACGCCACTGTCTTTAGTCGATTTGTTTTTTAGTAAACGCTATTTCACGTTAATTGAGCATGCGCTAAATAATAAAAGTAAACTTTCGGCAAAAGATACATTAGCCCTTTGGAAAGAAGTTGATTTTAGAGAGCGCTTAAGTGCGTTTATTCCAGAGTCTATTGCTGATTTAGATACTCTTTCTGAACTTGCCAGCGAAAAAGTAGCAGCGGGTAAAGACTATTTTACGTTGCTTACACAGGTTTCTCCTGATGTTGACTCTGTTGTACTGCTAGAAAAAGCATTATTAACGCACCTGCGTAAAAAAACAGCCAAGCAAACAATGGCAATGCGTTTTATTGAGCAAGGCGCTACAGGTGTTCTTGCTGATGAAAACAATAAAACAGCTTTTATGTGGGCCGCCGAAAAAGGCTTTGTAAATGTGGTTGAAACGCTACTTGCAAAGCAAGACAAAAAAGCGGTTGATAATTTAGGTAACACAGCACTTCATTACGCTGTATTTGCTAAAAATGAATCGTTAATGGTGCTGCTTATTAAAGCAGGCTATAACTTTAGAGCGCGCAATAAAGAAGGTTTAAGTTGTTACCGTTTGGCGGTTAGTATTAAAGCTAATAACTTAGTTAAATGCTTAGAGCGTGACTTTGGTATTAAAGAGCTTTCGCCGGAAGGGCAGTTTGATCGCATTAAAAAAGTACATGTGCTGCACGCTATTGTCACTATATTGCTGCCTTTGCAGTTGTTCTTCTTTTTTGATGAAACACTCTCTATTAAAAGTGAGCTAACGCTGAGTTTAACTATGGCGGCAGTGATTTGTTTTTTCTTTGCGACCACTTTAAAACGCTGTGCGTTATATCCACATATTAAACACCCTTGGGGTTTATTTGTGCTTAGAGGCTTTTCGTTTATTAGCTTAATTGCTCAAATAGGGTTGGCGAGTATTGTGGTGCTAGCTGCCTTAAGTGATTTAGTTTAGTCACTTTTAAACAGCTAATAAAAAACGCGCTTAAAGCAATTTAAGCGCGTTTTTTGTGTTTATAACCGTTTATGGTTAAGCCTTATTTACCGTGCTCATTTGCTGCTTTTTCTTCAGCTAGTTCTTCTTTAAGCTTACGGATTTTTAAACCTTGTTCTTGTCCGCGGTGTCTTGCGTAGTAAGTACAGCCAATAAACATTGAAGAGGCAAACACAAGCTCTAGCAATACCCAAATTAATTCATCAGGAGCGGCCCACAGCATGGTAAGTCCGTGAATAAAATACAACATTACAACAAAGTTAGCCCACGCATAAGTGTATGTATTATCTTTAATTATGCCTCTTAGCGGCAGTAGTAACGGAATAATAGGCAAAAATAAAGACACTAAACTCGCATTACCATTTAGAGGTGGCACAAAATACATCCACAGTGGAATAAGAACAAGTAAACCTACATAGCCAAATAGTGCGGCACGCTGAAACTTTACTGTAATCGGCTTTTTAGCTGGGTTGTCAGCTGTATTCATTTAAGTTTTCTCGCAATGTGAGTAAGGCGTTTACCAACGCTTTGGCATATTTTAATTTCGTCTTTGCTTAGCTGTGCACTATTAGCGCTGCCAGCAACGTGTGTTGCACCGTATGGTGTTCCACCTGTTTGTGTTGCAAGTAGTTCGGGTACATCGTACGGCACGCCCAGTAGCATCATACCGTGGTGTAATAGTGGCAGAGATAAGTTAAGTAAGGTTGCTTCATTACCACCATGCATACTGCTTGATGACGAAAACACACATGCTGGCTTATCTATTAGCTGACCTTTTAACCATAAGTCGCTGGTGGTTTCCCAAAAGCTTTTAGCTTGAGAGGCCATCATGCCAAATCGGGTTGGTGTACCAAATGCTAAACCATCGCAATTTATTAAATCATCTTTGGTGATCACAATGTCGTGCGCATTTTTAGCCACAAAGGTGCGAAGCAGTGCTGTAGCACCTTGTTGCTCTATCGACTCTGCTATTTCGTGAGCCATTGCTTCAACTGAGCCATGGCTTGAGTGATAAAGCACCACTATGGTTGCACTCATTATAAAACGCTTAGTACGTTTTCTGGTGGACGACCAATCGCTGCTTTATTGTTATTCACTACAATAGGGCGTTCAATTAGTTTTGGATTTTGTACCATGGCATCTATTAATGCTGATTCACTGCTTTCATCTTTTAAATTAAGTGCTTTGTAGTCATCTTCTTTTGTGCGCATTAATTCACGTACGGATGAAAAACCAAGTTGGATTACAAGCGTTGAAATTTGCTCGTGTGTAAGAGGCGTTTTTAAATACTCTACAACACTTGGCTCTATTGCTTTACTTTGCAGTAGTGCTAGCGTTTCGCGTGATTTAGAACAACGTGGGTTGTGGTAAATAGTAACAGACATAAAATGATTCCAAAGTGTGAATTGCGTCTATTTTAGGGTAAGCGCTTGCAGACTTAAAGTCTTGCAAGCTCTTTTTGTAAAAGTCGATACTGGGTAAGTAGTGCTTTTAAACGTTGTTGCTTTACAAGTTGAGTAGGCTCTACAAAGTTTAGTGCTTTTTGTACTTCGTCTGCGGCTTTTAAATAAGCACCATATTGCGCTAATACATCGGCGTTAGCTTCGTGATAAGAGGCTAATTTATCTTGTTTTTTATACGCGTCGGCAAGGAGTTGTTTGCCTAAGTTATGATCTGGCTTTTCGAGTAAAAAACTCTTTAAAATATTTTCAGCAAGCTCATATTGCTCAGCTTCAAGTGCTGAGTTGGCATAGTTAAGTGTAATTACCTGATTATTAGGGCGATACTGATTTAAATCCGCTAAAAACTTAACGGCTTCATCTGCCTTTTTTTGTGCAATAAGTAAATCGGTATGGGTATCTATATAAAATAAGTTTTTAGGATCGTTTTTTAAAAGCTCGTCTAATATTGGCGCTGCTTCATCAAGCTTTTTTTGATCAAGCAAGCTTATGGCTAAGCCATACTTTAATGCAGTGTTGTTGTAGGTGTTTTCGCGCAGTAGCTTTCTAAATAGATCTTCTGCGTTTTCCGGTTTGTTGTCATAGCGGGCAAGCACTCGACTTTTTGCTAAATTAAACTCAAGGCTCGCATTCATAAGGCGCACAGGAAATTGCTCTGCACGCAAACGTACATCTGATACACGACTCTCTGGTAATGGGTGAGTTAGCAAAAATGCTGGTGGCTTGTATTTATAGCGAATTTGCGCTGCAAGTTTAGTTAAAAACTCACTCGATGCACGGGGATCAAATCCTGCATTATTAAGTGTTTGCATGCCTATGCGGTCAGCTTCTTGCTCAGCTGAGCGGCTATGCGTTAACTGACTAAAAGCAGATTGTGTTTGGCTGGCAGATATAATGGCAATACCCGCGTCGGGTGCAACAACGGTTGCTAATATACCTGCAATCATGCCGGCAATGGTCAGCGCGCTGTTATCTTGTTGTTGCTGTATTCTACGTGCTAAGTGGCGCTGTGTTACGTGAGCAATTTCGTGACCAAGTACCGAAGCAAACTGGCTCTCGTTATCGGCTTGAGCTATTAACCCGGTGTGTACACCTACATGCCCGCCATAAAATGCAAACGCGTTTATTTCTGAGTTATTTATCCAAAAAAACGAAAACGGAAAACGTACATCGTTAGCATTAGCAACAAGTTTACGGCCAATAGTCGTGAGGTATTCATCTAGCACAGGATCGTTTATAACTGGCGATGAACCTCGTATTTGCATCATCATTACTTCGCCAATAGCTTGTTCTTTTTCAAGTGGCAGTGCTTGTAATGCAGATGTTCCTAAATCAGGAAGTGTAAAGTTGGTTTGCGCTTTTAAAGGTTCGCTTACTAATAAGCTAAACGTAAGCGCGGCACTGCATAAAGTGATAAATGCTGATTTTAGCTGCATTTTATTCCTTGTTAATTTGTTCGCCAATTGCAATTTTGGCTATGTCTATTTCGTCACTGCTTGCACGGCTGTCTTTTTCGCACAATTGGTATAGTTCTTTTATTGTGACTCCATCAAGCTTTACAACGTTCAATTCTCGCTGCAAAAAAGTAATAATTTTATGTACTACTTTATGTGCATGTAAAATAATGGCTTTATCTGCTTTGTCGCCCCGTTCAAAATAAAAGCCAATAAACTTGTGCAATTGGTTTATTCTGATTAGGTTTTTCATTGAATGCGGATCCCACACTCTAAACTCCATAAAGCGATTATTTTTTATGTATTGGTCAACAATAACATCCTTAGCATAAGGCTGTGCCCACAATTCAAAGCCCCTATCTGTAAACACCTGGTGCAGCGCAACACGTGGTTTGTGCTTAGTGTGTATTACACCAAGGCTGTCTTCATGGCCTTCTAATAAATCTAAGTTCCAATTGCGTTTATCTATAAGTTGTTTAACTGCATTATCGAATCCATGATCTAAAATCCCTTCTGATTCGCTTATTGATGAGGCAACAAGGTGATAAAAAGGAGGTAGTTCGCCCCAGTTAATTTGCTTTTTAAACCAATTAATCTCTTTGAGTGTTGGATTACTGGGTAGTTGCGCTTTATTATGCGTGCCAGGCATTAACTTATCCTTACTGCTAGTTATGTTATAAGGATAAACTATTGCAGGTATTGTTTTAACAAAAAGTTACAACGGTTTGGGTATATAAGTATATTGACCGTAAATATGCGACTTATTATTCATTTACTATACGGATAAAGTAGTTATGGTAGAGCGCGATTTAAAAGAGTTTAAATGCCCTCAGCAATTTGTGCAGTTTAAACTTGCGCTACGAAGTGCGCAATCTTCAAAACAACGTATCACTTTTAGTCTTAATAAAGGTGAAAGTGCGAACGATATTGAACGTTTTTTGCAAAAAAATGCTTATAGTTACAATTTTGATAAACAACGTGGGTTGTTATTAGTGGAGCCATTACATGTTTGAATACGTAAAAACATGGTACGAAAGGAAGTTCTCGGATCCTCATTCGTCTACCTTATTATTTTTATTATTAGCCTCAGTGGCCTTACTTTACTTTTTTGGCTCGTTAATTGTTCCTGTGCTTGTAGCATTGGTTATTGCTTATTTACTTGATTGGCCGGTTGTTCATTTAGAGCGCGTTGGCTTAAAACGTTTTACTGCAACGATTATTGTAATGTTGATATTTATTAGCATTATGCTCACCCTTATTTTGGTTATTGGCCCAGTGCTTTGGAAGCAAACCAGTAACTTAGTGCAAGAAACCCCGCATATGTTAGAACAAGGGAAGTCTTATTTAATGGCTTTACCTGAACAATACCCAAGTTTAATTAACATAGATCAAGTACAAGCTATTGTTGCAACGGTAGAAGCTAAAATCATTGAATTTGGTCAAACTGTATTGTCGTTTTCACTTACGTCATTAAAAGATGTTGTTGCGTGGCTTATATATTTAGTACTTGTGCCGTTACTGGTGTTTTTTATGCTTAAAGATAAGCTGGAGCTAACGGGGAGTATTGCTAAACTGATCCCGCAGCAACGACGCTTAATTTTGCAAGTGTGGCACGAAATGAATCAACAAATTATGAATTACATTCGCGGTAAAGTGTTTGAAATTTTAATTGTTGGTGGTGTGTCTTTTATTGCATTTACTGTTTTAGATTTACGCTACGCCGCATTACTTGGAGTGCTTGTTGGCTTGTCGGTATTAATTCCATTTATTGGCGCGGCACTCGTCACTATTCCGGTAGCGGCTGTTGCGCTGTTTCAGTTTGGATTAGAAACACAGTTTTGGACCATTTTAATTATTTACGGAATTATTCAGGCGCTTGATGGCAACGTGCTTGTGCCACTGTTGTTTTCTGAGGCGGTTGATTTAAATCCGGTATTTATAATTGTCGCGGTATTATTTTTTGGTGGCTTATGGGGATTTTGGGGCGTATTTTTTGCCATCCCGTTGGCTTCATTAGTAAAAGCGCTAATAACAGCTTGGTCGTCAACGCATGAAGAGATAAGTAAAGATCTCAGTGAATAATTAAGTAAACAGACTTTTAGTCTAAAAAAGAATAGTAAACGCACCTCTAGTGCTAATTGATTATTACTCATTACCTGTAAATTTATGTACTATTGGTAATAAGATATATTTTTTAGTAATAAGGTGCGTTTTTTAATGTCTGAGTTTTTATTGCACGATGAGCCAGTAAAACAAGTTTACCTTGATGCAAACGCAACGACCCCTGTGTTGCCTTGTATTGCTGATGTTGTTTCTCATACCATGCAAATATGTTTTGGTAATCCTTCAAGCCCGCACATTACAGGTATTCAAGCCAAGCATTTATTAGAACAAACACGTCAAAAAGCACACACGGTTATTGGCGCAAGTAATGGCGATATTTTATTTACCTCTGGCGCAACAGAAGGCATTCAAACTGCGGTGGTTTCTACGTTAATTGATGCTAAAAAACACCCGATTAAAAACCCCGTATTGTTATATGGTGCTACTGAGCATAAAGCGGTGCCAAATACACTTAAACACTGGAATAGCGTACTTGACGTTAATGCTGAGGTGCTTGCTATTCCGGTTGATAGTAACGGTATTTTAGATTTAGATTTTATAGCTAAACATATAGATAACGCTTTGATGATTTGCACCATGGCCGTTAATAACGAAACCGGTGTATATCAAGATTTACCTGCTATTGAGCAGGTAATTCGTAGCCGTAATAAAAATGTATCGTGGATGGTGGATTGCGTGCAGGCGCTCGGTAAACAAGCGCTCGCGCTGAGTGATACAACAATAGACTACGCACCTTTTTCGGGGCATAAGCTTTATGCACCTAAAGGTATTGGCTTTTTATATATTCGTAGTGGCAGTGCGTACACACCTTTTATAGCGGGTGGCGGTCAAGAAAGTGGAATGCGCTCAGGCACCGAAAATCTACCCGGTATTGCAGGGTTAAATAAGCTATTTAGTATGTTGCTTGATAAATCAGACGATACATTTAAACCAATTAGCATACTTAACTCTTATCGAAGCCAGTTACAAAGCGCGATAAAAGACACCTTTGGCGATATTACATTCAATCATGATTTTGCTTATAGCGTGCCTACCACACTTAACTTTGCTGTTAACGATTTAACGAGCAAAGAAGTGATTGATTTATTTGACGCTGCGGGAATTCGCGTAAGTGGAGGCTCGGCTTGTAGTACAGGCGCATCAACAAGTTTTGTTTTAGATGCAATGGGTGCAAGTAAGTGGCAAAGCGAAAACGCGATTAGGCTATCGTTTGGACCTGCTGCAACACAACACGATATTGATGATGCTTGTGTGCGTATTCGCGCTCTAAAAGCAATACTCCAGGCAAACTGTTTAATCGTATCTGACAGCACTACGCCACAACAAGAAGTATGCGCACTGGGCCTTACTCAATTTAGGCACCAAGGTGCATGTAGTTGGCTTTATGTAAGCGATGATAAACACGCTGTAATAATTGACCCTATTATTGAGCTTATTCCGCGCTTTGAAAAAATAGCTAATACACAAAACTTAACTATATCGGCGGTGCTTAATACTCATCTGCATCAAGAGCGAGAGTCAGCGACTAATTTACTAACCAGCGTTCTTGCATCAAGAGTTATAAAAGGTGAGGTTGATGCTTTAGGTTGGCCGCTAAATACAGCAAGTATTAACTTGGCAAACGACGTACTTGAAAAAGTAGTTACACCTGGGCACAGCAAAGACAGTGTAAGTTATTTATTAAAAAACAGTAATGGCGAAACGCGTTACTGTTTTTGTGGTGATTTAATACTGCCTGCAGGGCTTGGCAATACATCGCTTATAGGTGGGGATGCAAAAGCAATGGCACGCTCTATTTTAGCAATGAGCGAGCAACTTAATAGCACCAGCATTATTTGCTCAGGGCACGACTACCAACAATGTTTTGCCATGAACTGGGCTGTACAGCAAAACCAAACGCCACTTCTTGATGCGTTAGTGAGCGGCAGTATTTCAGTTGATGAATTTGCAATACAAAAACAGCAGTACGACGCTTCAAAACAAGTAGATAACACGCAATTGTGTGGTTATGTAAATGCGTTACCTGAGGTTGATACACAGCAATTAAATTTTGATGACGCTAAAGTAATGTTAAACACCAGCGATACATATTTAATAGATACTCGGGAGCCGTATGAGCATGGAGCAAATAATGTTGCTCAGTTATTTAATACGCTAGATGAAAAAACATTAAATATACCACTTAGCAGAATGGCAAATGCGGTATTTGAAGGGCAATTAAACAAAAATAACAAGTACATTTTATTATGCCGTAGTGGTAACCGCTCAAAAATTGCTGCAACTAATTTAATGCAACTAGGATACAAAACGGTTTATAACCTAAGTGGCGGGTTAGCGCTTAGTAATTAAACAAAGATTGTAATTTATACAAAATCGGCTTTAGGGCCGATTTTTTTGTTTTTAAGGTTTATTTGCTCGCAAGGTAAACAAGCCTTAGTAATTAGTGAATAACTATAAAAAGTAATTATTGTGCTGATAAAAATTCATTAATATTTCATTTTGATTGATTAAGCTATCCCGTTGCCTTTAAAATTGCGGGTAAATTAATTTATAAAATTTTTATGATACCGGTGTCAAAAGCTAAAAATTGCGTTATCATCGGCATCTAAAATTATAAAAACAGCACTTTTTTTGCATTTTTAGTTATACTATCGGCGCTTTATTTTAGTGTAAATAAACAGTGTTAAGAGTTTTGCTTTTATAAAAAACATTTTTAAATCAATTGATTGAAAAAACTAGAGGATATTTCCATGTCTAACCGAACGCAACTAGCAAGTTGGCAAGCACTAGAACTAAGTGCAGCTAAGATGAAACAAACACATCTGAAAACGTTATTTGCACAAGATGACACGCGCTTTTCTCAGTTTTCGACTCAAGTACCTGGCGTATTATTCGACTATTCTAAGCAACTTATTGATAACGATGTTTTTGCAAACTTAATGTCGCTTGCTAAAGAATGCGATATTGCATCGTGGCGCGATAAAATGTTTAGCGGTGAAAAAATCAATATCACCGAGGATCGCTCAGTACTGCATACGGCACTTCGTAATCGTGCTCACACTCCATTAATAGTGGATGGCGAAAACGTAACACAAGCCGTAGACAACGAATTAGCTAAAATTAAAGTGTTTGTAGAAAAAGTTCGTAGCGGTAAATGGTTAGGCTATACCGGTAAAGCGGTAAAAGATGTGGTAAGTATTGGTGTAGGTGGTTCTAACCTTGGCCCACAAATGGCAACCGAGGCATTAAAAGCACTTGCTGATGATACGTTAAATGTTCATTACGTATCTAATGCTGACGGTGTACAGATTTCGTCTATATTGAAAGCCATTGACCCTGAAACAACATTATTTGTTATTTCGTCAAAAACATTTACTACGTCAGAAACCATGACAAACGCTAAAACAGCGGTTGATTGGTTTTTACAAACAACAAAAGATGAAAGTACAATTGCAAAGCATTTTGTTGCAGTAAGTACAAATTTAGAAAAAACGGCAGCCTTTGGTATCAGCGACGAAAACGTATTCACTATGTGGGATTGGGTTGGCGGTCGCTTTTCACTTTGGAGTGCGATAGGCTTACCAATTGCTTTATATTTAGGCTACGACGCCTTTGAAGCAATTTTAGAAGGCGCGTTTGAAATAGACGAGCACTTTAAATCTGCGCCGTTTGAGCAAAATATACCATTAATTATGGCATTGCTTAGTGTATGGAATACGAGCTTTTTAGGCTACACAGCACAAGCTATATTACCGTACGACCAAGCACTGCATATGTTGCCTGCGTATTTACAGCAAGGCGAAATGGAAAGTAACGGTAAACATGTTAACTTTGCAGGCGAAACGGTACCTTATACTACAGTTCCAATTATTTGGGGCATGACGGGTATTAATGGTCAGCACGCGTTTTATCAGTGTTTACACCAAGGTAATGTAATTGTACCTGCAGATTTTATTGCATCAGTTAAACCACAAGTGAATGTTGATAAGCATCACGATATTTTATTATCAAACTTCTTTGCACAAACAGAAGCGATGATGAGTGGTGTAGATGCAGCGCAAGTTACCGCTGACTTAACCGCTAAGGGTAAATCGCAAGCAGAGATTGATGAGTTATTAAATCATAAAATTCATCAAGGCAATCGTCCTACAACGTCTATGCTATTAGATACAGTAGATGCTAAAACAGTAGGCCGTTTAATTGCACTGTATGAGCATAAGATATTTTGCCAAGGCATTATTTTAGAAATATGTTCGTTTGACCAATGGGGTGTAGAGCTGGGTAAAGGTTTAGCATCTAAAATTGAGAGTGAACTTACTGATGAAAGCGTTAAACACGCTCATGATAGTTCGACAAACGGCTTAATGGCGTACTACAAACAAAACCGTACGCAGTAAAAAATTCGCTTACGCAAGTAAGTAAACCGAGTACCTTTGAACGGGTAGCGCTGGAGTGCTTAGGGTCTGTATTTTTGTGAGAGGAGATACAGGGCCCCTAAGGCTCATTTAATAAGCGCAATGATAAAAATAATAATAAATCATCGATACAGAACAATTCAGCAGGCTTTTATTTAAATACAGCTATAAAAGCCATCTAATCTAGCAATAAATAGGCATACCCGCGCATTTATAAAGTGTACTGGGTATCACAACGTAGAGAGTAACTATGCTTAATCCTTTTGATATTATAATTTTTGGGGGCGGTGGTGATCTTGCGTTACGCAAATTGCTACCTGCAATGTACAGAGCATATCAAGAAGGTAACTTACCTGAAGGCTCACGTATCCTACCAACAGTGCGCGAAGAATCGAAACGTGCTGAATACATAGAAACAGCGCATAAAGCATTACAAGAATTTTTAAGCAAAGGTGAGTTTAACGCTAAAGATTGGAAAGCATTTTCTACTTTTTTAGTGCCAGTGGTAAGTAATGTTACAGAAGCAGACGACAACTGGGATGTGCTAAAAGGCATTTTAGATGAGCACGAAAGTACTAAGTCTCGTGTGTTTTATTTATCGCTTCCGCCTGCTGTTTACGGCACATGTTGTGAAATATTATCGACTAAAGGTTTAATTACACCTACATCACGCGTTGTTGTTGAAAAGCCTATTGGTTATTGCGGTGATTCTGCTGAAGCAATTAATGGAAAAATTGCGGAATTTTTTAATGAAGAGCAAATTTTCCGTATTGACCATTACTTAGGTAAAGAAACAGTACAAAACTTAATGGCGCTACGTTTTTCAAACTCATTGTTTGAAAATATGTGGGATGCTAAATCTATTGATAACATCCAAATTAGCTTATCAGAAACTGTTGGCCTTGAAAGCCGTGCTGGTTTTTACGATAAAGCCGGTGCACTTCGTGACATGGTTCAAAACCATTTATTACAACTACTTTGTTTAGTTGCAATGGAGTCGCCTAATAAGCTTAACGCTAACAGTATTCGTAACGAAAAATTAAAAGTATTAGAAGCACTTCGCCCGCTTGTAGATGGCGATGTTGATGAAAATATTGTTCGTGGTCAATACGTGCCAGGTGACTTAAACGGTAAAATTGTACCGGGTTACTTAGAAGAGCTAAATGAAGGTTCTAGTAAAACAGAAACGTTTGTAGCTATTCGCGCGCATATTGATAACTGGCGCTGGGCGGGTGTTCCATTTTACCTTCGTACGGGTAAACGTATGGCTAAGCGCTGTGCAGAAATTGTGGTTGAATACAAAAAAGTATCTCACAATATTTACGAAGATAACGTGGGTAATATCGAGCCAAATCGTCTTGTTATTCGTTTGCAGCCAGAGGAAACAATTCAACTAACGCTTATGTCTAAGCGTCTTGATAACCTTCAAATGCAACTTGAACCAGTAACAATGAATATTGAGCTTTCACAAGCTTACAGTAATGGTTTTCACTCAGATGCGTACAAGCGTTTAATGCTTGATGCCGCTGCTGATAACCCGTCGTTATTTATTCACCGTGATGAAGTTCGTCAAGCGTGGAAATGGATTGATCCAATCATTGACCGTTGGCAAGACAAAGGCAAGCCTGCACTTTACCGTGCTGGTAGCTGGGGTCCTGAGGATGCTGATGAACTATTGGCAGAAAAAAGCCACGTGTGGTTTAACACAGGCGATAAGGTATAAGCATGGCAACACTAGTTGAAAAATTTTTTGACGATAAAGACGCGTTAACAGCTGAGCTTTCTGCAACGCTTGAGCAATCACTACGTGATGGCATTAAAAACGATGGCCGTGCTGTATTAATGGTGTCGGGTGGCTCGTCTCCTGCGCCAGCTTATAAGCATTTATCAACGCTTGATTTAGATTGGCAACATGTTGATGTTGCTATGGTTGATGAACGCTGGGTAGACCCAAGCCATGAAAAAAGTAACGAAGCATTTATTAAAAGCACGTTATTACAAAATTTTGGCAGTGCTGCAAACTTTATAACCATGAAAAACGATGCTGCAACCGCGCAGCAAGGCAGTGAAGTGTGTGAAGCTGCTTACAGTGCTTTAAAAGCGCCATACGATGTAACTATTCTAGGCATGGGCCCAGATGGTCACACAGCGTCGTTATTCCCAAATGCAGAAGGTTTAGAGCACGGTTTAACAACTGAGCAAACAGTATGTGCAATTAATGCGATACAAAGTGATGTGACGGGTAGTATTACTGAGCGCATGACACTTACGTTAAATGCCATTGCGCAGTCTAAAGTGGTTAAGCTTTTAATTAGCGGTGAAGAAAAACTCGCTGTTTATAAGCAAGCAAAAGCGGGCGGCGATGTTAATGACATGCCACTTCGCGCTGTGCTTAATCACCCAAGTATAAATATTGAAGTATATTGGGCGCCTTAATTTAGATGCTAATTTAACTTTTAAAGGCCGCTTATATAAGCGGCCTTTTTTATTTGCTCAAATTTAAGCCTAAACACTGCAAAAAAACAGCCCTGAACTGTTAACCAATGTTAATGAATAACTTTGGTTTGTATTAAAATCAACCATGAAGTGTGTTGTTTTTGAACAAAATTTATGAGTTTGAGCTGTATGTTTTTTAGCAACGTTCAGATTTAGTTAAATTTTATTTTTTCATGGCCGTTGTCATAAAAGTTTCCCTTCCTTTTTTAGCTCAAAAGCATTAGCCTAAAGGTATTAACAATGAAACATATAAATTAAAATAAACGGAGCAGTAACATGGCGGAGCAACAAGTACAGCCTTTACACAACGAAAAACATGCCAACACTAAAATTCAAAACGGCATCAATGTAGAATTCATGAAAACTCAACATTTAGTGCCAGTAGTTGCACATGAGTTTGCACGCGTAGCAAACGAGTTTCCAATGTCATTCGTTAAAAACAACGAAAGCGGCACTTTTCAAGCTGTTGCTATGTTTGGCTTAGAGCCAGGCGAAAACCTTTTTGTAGAAGATGGCAAATGGACTGCAGCATTTGCACCTATGGCATCTACTCGTTACCCATTAGGCTTAGTTAAACACCCAGATCAAGATCAATACGGTATCGTAATTGACGAAGCAAGTGCGCTTGTTGGTGAAGACGAAGGTAATGCATTATTTGAAAACGGCGAAGAAACAGATTACCTAAAACGTCGTAAAGAAGCGCTTGTATCTTTTATTGAGTTTTCTCAAGTAACTGAAGCGTTCACTAAATTCCTTGCTGATAAAGAGCTACTAATTGCGCAAACGCTAACAGTAGACATTAAAGGCGAGAAAAAAGACATCAACGGTATTTACCTTATCGATGAGAAAAAGCTAAACGAGTTAAGCGATGCTGATTTCTTAGAGCTTCGTAAACGTGGTTACTTAGCACCAATTTATTCTTTCTTAACGTCTACTCATCAAGTAGCACGTTTAGCGCGTTTAAAAGCTAAACAAGCTTAATTATACCAATTGCATTAAATTAGTGATCTATTATAGCGATAAGAAAATGGCTCAATAACAAGGCTAAAATTATGATACATAGTTGTTCTATATAAATAATTTTCAACGTAGTTAGTGAGCTATTTAATACGCTAGAATGACCATGTTTTTAATAAAATTGGTATTACAAACACGTAAAATTTTAAAAAGCGCCTTAAGGCGCTTTTTTTATGCCATTAAACTCACTTTAGTTGAAATTAAGCCCGCAACCATTCACATTAGTTTATAACTTTCCCATAAAAGAACTCATTATGAAAACACCCTTATTAGCAATTTTTGCGAGCAGCCTTTTTGCTTTAAGTAATAGCGTATTCGCTGCAGAGACTCCTTTTGCCATTGCGATTCATGGTGGGGCAGGGACAATAGAAAAAGCACGATTTACACCCGCTCAAGAAAAGCAGTACCGCGCTAAATTAACAGAGGCCGTAGAGACAGGTTATAAAGTATTGCACCAAGGCGGTGAAAGTTTAGATGCGGTAACTGCGGCAATTACAGTATTAGAGCAATCGCCTTATTTTAATGCAGGGCGTGGAGCGGTATACACTTACGATGGCGGGCATGAGCTTGATGCATCCATAATGGATGGTCGAAACCGTGAAGCAGGTGCCGTTGCGGGTGTAAAGCATATTGAGAGCCCGATTAAATTAGCGCGTTTGGTCATGAATAACTCTGTACACGTAATGCTTAGTGGGCAAGGCGCTGAGGAGTTTGCTAAAGAGCAAGGTGTTGAACTTGTCGAAAATAACTTATTTGATACCGAGCCTCGTTACAAAGCGCTTTTAAAAGCAAAACAAAAATTAGATAAAGCCAAAGCAACCAGTAAAAAGTACCAAGCTGCGCACAAAGCATTGCCTAACTCTTACAAAATGGGCACGGTTGGCGCAGTGGCGCTTGATAAAAACGGTAATTTAGCGGCAGGTACATCCACAGGAGGTATGACGGCAAAACGTTATGGCCGTGTAGGTGACGCGCCGGTAATTGGTGCTGGGACATTTGCTGAAAACGAATCGTGCGCAGTATCGGCAACAGGGCACGGTGAATATTTTATTCGCTATAACGTAGCGAGCGATATATGTGCGCGTGTTAAGTATCAAGGTAAAACCATAGCTGAAGCTGGAGATGAAGTTATAAACGGTGTGCTTAAGCCAATTGGCGGCACTGGCGGCGTTATTATTATTGATACTAAGGGGAATATTAGCTTGCCGTTTAATACCTCTGGCATGTATCGGGCAAGTAAGTTGAATACGCAAGCGACCTACGTGGGCATTTTTAACGACGAATAAGCCAAAGTAATTTAATTAACCTCAACTCTGGTTAAGAGATTTACTAACATATTGAACCACAATGATATTTGAATTCATTTTTTGCTAGCTAGTTATTTTCAGTGCAGTTAGCGCTGAAAATAACCGCTTGAGATAGATTTATTATTCGCAGTTTGGGTGAATCGCAGCGTTTATATAACAAACAACCCCGTGTTATGCATTTTGTAGGATTAACCCCGGCCGTTTAATTTGATACAATTATGGCTCTTTAACTAATTTTGTAAGGTATGCGGGTGGTAAACCTAGGTCAGTTGTTTGGCGAGCTAAAAACGTGCTTGAAAAAAGATCAATTCATTTTCAAAAAACGCTTACATGGCGTAAAAAAAATAACAGATGAAAACAAGCATGCCAACGCGCTTGAAAAAATAGCGGCTGATATAACCCGTAGCCAAGAATTACGCGATAAACGCTTAGCGGGCCTTCCTAAAGTGACTTACCCTGAGCAATTGCCAGTAAGTCAAAAAAAGGAAACAATTAAAGACGCCATTGCAAATAACCAAGTGGTTATTATTGCAGGTGAGACGGGCTCAGGTAAAACAACTCAAATACCTAAAATGTGTTTAGAGCTTGGCCGTGGTGTTGATGGCTTAATAGGCCATACTCAACCACGCCGATTAGCAGCGCGAACGGTGGCTAACCGTATTGCTGAAGAAATGAAGTGCGAACTTGGTCAGCAAGTCGGTTTTAAAATTCGTTTTAGCGATCAGGTTTCTAATAATACGTACGTTAAACTAATGACTGACGGTATTTTACTGGCAGAAATTCAGCAAGATCGTTTTTTAAACCAATACGACACCATAATTATAGATGAAGCGCACGAGCGTAGTTTAAACATCGACTTTATTTTAGGTTACTTAAAAAACCTACTTCCAAAACGTCCCGATCTAAAAATAATAATTACGTCTGCAACCATCGATCCTGAGCGTTTTTCAAAGCATTTTGATGATGCGCCTATTATAGAAGTATCGGGTCGTACTTTCCCTGTTGATGTGCGTTACAACCCAACGGCCGATATTAATAAAGAAGATATGGAAGCCGAGGGCGATCAGCTACAAGGTATTTTTGATGCTGTTGACGAACTGTGCGCGGAAGGTCCTGGCGACATACTGATATTTTTAAACGGTGAGCGTGAAATACGCGATACCGCTGATGCACTTAGCAAGCGTAATTTAAAACACACTGATGTATTACCACTTTACTCGCGCTTATCTAACGCAGAGCAAAACCGTATATTTGCGCCACATTCTCGTCGTCATATTATTTTATCGACCAACGTAGCCGAAACGTCACTAACCGTGCCGGGTATTCGTTATGTCATAGATCCAGGTACTGCGCGTATAAGCCGCTACAGTTATCGTACAAAAGTTCAGCGCCTGCCAATAGAACCTATATCGCAAGCAAGTGCTAATCAGCGTATGGGTCGTTGTGGACGTGTTGAAGCGGGTATTTGTATTCGCTTGTACTCTGAGGATGATTTTTTATCGCGCCCAGAGTTTACCGACCCTGAAATACTGCGTACTAATCTTGCCTCAGTTATTTTACAAATGTTGGCACTCGGGCTTGGTGATATGGCGCAATTTCCGTTTGTGCAAGCACCAGATAGCCGTAATATAAGTGATGGTTTATCGTTATTAGAAGAACTACAAGCAGTAAAACCAGACAAACGTGATAGTAAAACGAGTTTAACCGCTTCAGGTAGAGAACTCAGCCGATTACCCGTTGACCCACGTTTAGCCAAAATGGTGCTCACCGCTCACAAACTTGGCGCATTGCGAGAAGTGATTGTTATTGTGGCAGCACTGTCGATTCAAGATCCACGCGAACGCCCGCAAGAAAAACGTGCTGCAGCCAATGAAAAACACGGTCGCTTTGACGACCCAGATTCAGACTTTATCGCTTTTTTGAACTTATGGAATTACCTAGAAGAGCAGCAAAGCGAGCTGACTAATGGCCAGTTTAGAAAGCTGTGTCAAAAAGATTTCCTAGCCTATATGCGCCTGCGTGAGTGGCAAGATATTGTTTATCAAATAAGTACTGTGTGTAACGAAATGGGTATGAAGGCAACCAGCCAAGCGGCTGATGGCGAACTCGTTCACAAAGCGTTATTAAGCGGAATGCTGAGCCATATTGGCTTTAAAGATGAGAAGCAAATATACAAAGGCGCACGTAATAGTCAGTTTCATATTTTTCCGGGTTCAGGTTTATTTAAAAAGAGCCCTAAATGGATTATGTCGGCAGAGCTGGTAGAAACCAGTAAATTATATGCCCGCACAAATGCAAAAATAGACATTAACTGGGTAGAACCATTAGCACAGCATTTAGTGAAACGCAGCTATACAGAGCCACACTGGGAGAAAAAGCCAGGTGCGGTAATCGCGTTTGAGCAGCAAACTTTGTATGGCTTACTTGTTGTAAATAAACGCCGCTGTGTTTATAGCAATATTGACCCTAAAGTGAGCCGAGAGCTTTTTGTGCGCACTGCATTAGTTGAGCAAGAGCTGGGCTTAAACGAGGGCTTTTTAGCATTTAACAGTGAGCTTATTGAAGATATTCAAGTTCTGGAAAATAAGTCGCGTCGTCGTGATATTTTAGTTGATGAGCAAACGTTATTTGAGTTTTACGATAAAAAAATACCCAAAGAAATTAATAACCGCGCTGCATTTTTAAAATGGTATAAAACACAAAAACAACAAAATAAGCATTACCTACACATGACTCGTGAAGAGCTAATGCAGCATGGTGCAAGTAATATCACTGAGTTTGACTACCCTGACACATGGCAGCAAGACAATATTATACTGCCGCTTGCTTATCATTTTGACCCAGGCCAAGCAGTTGATGGCGTTGCGGTACAAATACCGGTAGCACTTTTAAATCAAGTACAAGAGAGTGGTTTTGACTGGCATATACCTGCATTTAGACATGAGCTAATAAGTGGGCTTATAAAGTCATTACCTAAATCGCTTCGCCGTAATTTTGTGCCAGCACCAAATTACGCAGATGCAGTACTTGCAGCTATTGAGCCAATGCAAGGTAGCTTAATTGATGCTTTAGCTACGCGTTTATTAAGAATGACAGGTGTGAGAGTTGATGCAGAAGCGTGGGATTTAACCGCGCTTGCACCGCATTTACGATTGCAGTTTGAAGTACGTGATGAACACGATAAGTTACTTGCTCGTGGACTTGATTTAGCCAAACTTAAAGCAGAGCTGCAAGGTGAAGTAACCGAAACACTGTCTAAAGTAGCCGATAAAGGCATTGAAAAATCAGACCTAACACAATGGGACTTTGGTGAGCTGCCAGCGTCATATGTTAAAAAACAAGGTCAATACGAAATAAAAGCATACCCTGCGCTGGTGGATAAAAAATCAGCCGCTGCAGTGGAGCTTTTTGATAGTGAAGCAAAAGCGCAGCAAGCGCATCAACAAGGTTTGCGCCGTTTAGTATTGTTAAATGTGCCGTCGCCAATTAAGTACTTACAACAAAACTTACCGAATAAGGCAAAGCTGGGTTTGTACTTTAACCCATTTGGTAAAATAGCTGATTTAATTGATGACTGTATCGCCGCAGGTGTTGATAGCTTATTAGTGAAACACGGCGATATACGCGATGAAAAAGTATTTGAAACAGTAAAAGAGCAAATACGAGGTGAGCTCGGTGATGCCGTTGTATCGATTGCAACGCAAGTTGAGCAAGTATTAAGTATTGCGCACGCACTGCATAAAAAAATGAAAGGGCGCGTTGATTTAACGATGATAACCGCGCATGGCGATATAAAATCACAGCTTGAGTCACTTATATTTAAAGGTTTTGTGAGCGCGCATGGCGCAGATAAAATAACGGATTTAATTCGTTATTTAAAAGCGATTCAAAAACGTTTAGAGAAGCTGCCTGTGGATCCAAATCGTGATAGGTTATGCGTACTAGAGTTGGATAAAGTTGCTCAAGAGTACAAAAAAGTAGTTAATAAAACGCCTAAAGGCTTGCCTATTCCACAAGAAGTAACCGCTATTTTTTGGATGCAACAAGAGCTTAGAGTGTCGCTATTTGCTCAAACGCTTGGAACTCCTTACCCAATTTCGGCTAAGCGAGTACTTAATGCGATAAAAGAGATAGAATAAAACTTGCATTTTCTATTAAGCTTAGTACCTTAATAGGAGGATTTATTTTTGTTTTGAAAAGGAAGTGACATAGTTATGTCCTCATCGATTGAACATAAAACAAAGCGACTTTTAGTGGTAGACGACGAGTATTTTAATTTTGAAATGCTCAAAGCAGCACTCGCGTCGAAATTTGATGTTAGTTATGCAGATTCAGGGCAAAGCTGTCTTGCATCGGCAATTGCGAGTCCGCCAGATATAATTTTGCTTGATGTTTGTATGCCTGGTCTTGATGGTTATGATACATGCCGAATGCTAAAACACACACCTGAAACAAAAAATATTCCTGTTGTTATGGTATCGGGCCTAGAGTCTCCATCTGAAAAACAAGCAGGGTTTGACGCTGGTTGTAACGCATATGTTGTAAAGCCATTTTCAGTGGGTGCTTTGTTGGAAGAAATTAACACGGTTTTTTAGAGGTAACGTATGTTTACTGATGATAAGCGAAATTTTAGACGCATGCAGATCAATACACCTGCAAATTTAACAACGATAGAACCAATAGCGGGTTTAAGTTTTGCCGCAGAGTGCGTGGATTTAAGTGCAACAGGTTTATCAATTCATTTAGATGAATTACTTGAACCTAATACATTACTGACGGTGAACATTGATTCGACTCACCCAAGTATTGCGCCTTTAAATGCAACAGCAAAAGTAATACGTGCCAGCAAAGAAGATGATGGCACGGTAACAGCAGGTCTTGAAATCATTCAGTTTAACTAACTTGAATCCAGTTAAACTCAATAGTAGATATTAAAAAACCTTACAGATTAAGCCTTTTAAGTAAAAGCCTTCAGGGTAGCTGCCAGCAATTGGGTGATCAGCTGCCTGGTTTAATCGCTCCATTATAAGTAGGTCTTTACCTGCATCAAGTGCTGCATCGGCGACTACTTTTTGAAATAAGTTTTGTTCCATTAAACCAGAGCATGAGAACGTTAGTAATGTTCCACCTGGTTTTAGTATTTGCATGGCAATCATGTTGATATCTTTGTAACCACGACACGCACCGGTTAGCTGCGCTTTATTATCAGCAAACTTTGGTGGGTCCATTACGATGGTATCAAACTGTCTACCTTCGTCGCGGTATTGGCGTAGTAACTTAAATACGTCCTGCTTAACAAAACTTACTTTATTTAAATCTAAGTTATTATGCTCAACATTACGTTTTGCTGTATCTAAAGCGGGTTGAGATACGTCTACGTTAGTTACATGCTCACATCCACCACGCAGGGCGTACAACGAAAATGTACCTGTATAACTAAAACAGTTAAGTACCGTTTTACCCTTTGAGAAGCGCTCAAGTGCGGCGCGGCTATCGCGCTGGTCTAAATAAAAGCCTGTTTTATGTCCATCAATTATATCGACTTCAATTTTAAAACCGTTTTCCTCAATAAGTACCGGCTGTGTTGGTTCGTTACCCCAAAGAGCGCCTTTTATTGGCTCTAAGCCTTCTTTAGTGCGTACTTCTACGTCTGAGCGCTCGTATATGCTAGAACCTGGGAAAATAGACATCAACGCGCCAACAATCTCGCCTTTATGACGCTCAGCACCGGCACTTAATAGCTGACACACTAACACGTTATCAAACTTATCGATTGTAACGCCTGGTAAGTAATCAGATTCAGCAGCACATAATCGAAACCCTGTTAATCCGCCTTCTTCTATTACTTGGCTACGTGCTTCTAATGAGCGACGTAAACGGCGTTCAAAAAAGTTTTGATCGATTACTTCTTTTTCGTCAAAGCTCCAAACACGTGCACGAATTTGTGAGTGAGGGCTGTAAGCAGCAGTTGCTAAAAACTTACCTTCGCTATCGTGAATCGTTACTGTGTCGCCTAATCCAGGTTTACCTTTAATTTTTTTGATGGCTTTTGAAAATAACCAAGGGTGTTTTCTTTTTAATGATTTATCGCGACCAGCTTGTAGGTAAACGGCAGATGACATAAGGCTTCTCAGTAGTAATAAATAAGCGCTGTATTTTAGTCAAGCAAGGAGCAACATACAATGAATGTTTTGCAAGGTGGGCATAAAGCACGGTAAAGTACGGATAATTTATCGATTCATTAGCTTTTGGAACCTAATAGTGCCTGACGCCGTTTTAAGCCCCGATTTAAAAATACTTAATTCACAATGTAGAGAATTTATAACCTCTTTAGTGCATGCTGATGTAGCTCACGATATTACCCATATAGAACGCGTGGTGCGCGTTGCAATACAGCTATGTGATGCGGAGCAGGCAAACATGTCAGTAGTATTACCTGCAGCGTGGATGCATGACTGTGTGGCAGTGGCTAAAAATCATCCTGATCGTGCAAAAGCCTCTACTATGGCAGCCGATAAGGCATTGGAGTTTTTAAAATCTATTAATTATGACGAATCACTCTTTGATGAGATTCATCATGCAATTGCGGCGCATAGCTTCAGCGCAAATATAAAAATTAAAACAGTTGAAGCGCAAATAGTACAAGATGCTGACAGAATGGATGCATTGGGCGCTATTGGGGTGAGTCGATGCATGAAAGTAGGCGGATCAATTTCTCGGTTATTGTATAACCCAAATGACCCTTTTTGTGTTGAACGCGAGGCTGATGATAAAACATACACGCTTGATCACTTTTTCATAAAGTTATTACATATTGCCGATAGTATGAATACCCCATCAGCTAAAGCAGAAGCGAATAGACGAACAAGGTATATGCATGAGTTTTTAGAGCAATTAAAGTCAGAAATAGGTGAGTAACGTGAATAATACAAGCATACCTAAATTATCTGGGATTGATCATTGCCATTTAAATGTTGATAACTTGGTTGATGCCGTTAAGTGGTATGAGCGTGTTTTAGGTTTTAGTGTAGTACCCGAGCTTGCCTTTTGGGATGAGGACGGACGCGGCCCTTTAACACTTGAAGATACAAGTTCAACAACTCGTTTAGCACTTTTTGAAGGTGAGGGGCGTAGTAAAGGGATTGCATTTTTGGCCTCAGGGGATCAATTTATTCAATGGCGTAATCATCTTGAGGGTTTAAATATAAAAGTAGTTTTAGCAGATCATGGTGTAACGTTTTCTATGTACTTTAAAGATGAGAGTAGCAATAGCCATGAAATTACGTCACATGACTATCGTTATATAAAGTCTTACTACCCAAATGTTGAGCTTGGCTCTCACAGCGCTAAAAAGAATTAGCTTTCTTGATTTGAATTTTTTATAGCAAGAATATCGTCTAATTTTTTCACAAATAGTTCGATTAGAGCGGGATCAAAATGAGCTCCTGCTTGCTCTTGCATATGCAAAACTGTTTTCTCTACACTCCATGCCTCTTTATAAGGGCGTTTTGAAGTCAGAGCATCAAAAACGTCAGCAACGGCAACAATTCTACCTTCAATTGATATTTCTTCGCCTTTGATCCCGTTAGGATAGCCTGAACCATCCCATTTTTCGTGGTGTTCAATAGCAAGTTTATGAGCGAGTTGTAATAATGGCGATGAAGAATTTGCTAATATTTGTGCACCAATTATGGCGTGTTTCTTCATATGCTCAAACTCTTCAAAAGTTAACTTTCCTGGCTTGAGTAAGATAGCATCAGGGATACCTATTTTCCCAACATCGTGCATTGGGGCGGCTTGGCGTAAAAGCTCTGCACTTTGCTCATCCATACCTAGCGCTAATGCTAATACTTTGCTGTATTGGCTCATACGCACTATATGTTCGCCAGTGTCAGTATCTTTATATTCAGCTGCACGGCCTAGGCGTTGTACTAAATCTACATGTGCTTGTTTTAATTGCTCAGCTTGCACTAGCGATAAGTGAGTTTTAACTCTAGCTCTTACAATAGCAGGGCTTATTGGCTTAGTAATATAATCTACGGCACCAAGTTCAAAACCTTTAAATTCATCATTTTCGTCCCCCAAAGCTGTCACAAAAATAATAGGGATATGAGACGTTTTAGGATTGTTTTTTACCCGCTGGCAGACTTCAAACCCATTCATATCTGGCATCATTATGTCGAGCAAAATTAGCTTTGGTAGTTCTTTTTCAAGTAGTGCCAATGCGGCATCACCCGATTTAGCAAACGACATACGATATTGATTACCTAACACTTCGCGCATTACTTTTAGATTTGCAGGCTCATCGTCAACAATTAATACTCGTGGCCTATCTGTTGTAAAATCCATTAATTAATACTCATTGTTTGTTAGTTTTTCAAGTAAGGTTTCTAGTATTACGTGTGCTTTATCAAAATCAAATTCATCAAAGGCCTCGGCTATATCATCAACTTCATTTTTATAGATTGAAGGTATGCCGCGTTGCAGTTTTGCTAGTAGCTCATCATTTAATTCTGCATTTTGTGCATCTTGATAAAGCGTCTTACACAGTGACTTAATTTCATCAATTGATAGCGTGTCAGAACTATTATCTTCAGGCTTACTACTTGGCTTATCGCAAGTATTAGATGACAGGAGTTGTGAGATGACAAGTAGCTCGTTTTTTATATCGTCTAAAGTACTAATAACTTTAGCGTCACTTTGTTTTTGCTCTAAATCGGTTAATAACTTCATTAATGTTATTAGGCCTAAGTTACCAGCAACACCTTTAAGTGTGTGAATGGTGCTATCGACATCTTTTATGTTTGATAATTTATCACTGAATAATGTTTCGAACCGTTTATTACTGTCACTAATAAATTTAGTAATCTCTGTAAGTTGCTTACATTTAGAACCCCAAAGGGCTAACCCTTTTTCAAAATCTATATGCTGCGCTTTAGGATCGCTTTGCGATATAACCATTTCTTTTGCAATACCAAGACCAAGCACTTGTGCTATTTCTTGGTTTAGCTGATTTATATCGACGGGTTTATTTGCAAAGCCATTCATGCCTGCTTTTTTAGCCGTAAGCTTATCTTGTTGTAATACACTGGCTGTGAGCGCGATAATTGGCGTGTATTTAATTTGTCTTTGATTTTCTATTGCTCTTATTTTTTGTGTTGCCTCTATGCCATCACACAATGGCATATGTATATCCATTAAAATGACATCAAAGTCTTGTTCTTCAAATACTTTAATCGCTTCAAGTCCGTTAGATGCCTTGGTAACTGCATGCTGATCGCGTGACAGGAGTAAAGAAAGTAGTTCTGTATTTTGCTCGATATCGTCAACTACTAACACCCTAAGTGCAGGCAGTTGTGTGTGTAGACCATCAAAATGATCTATTTTAGTTTCGTCACCTAAAGTAAGCGGCAATGAAAAGTAAAAGCAGGTGCCTTTACCTAGTTCACTTACTAAGTTTATTGTTCCGCCCATAAGCTCTACAAGTTGTTTGCTTATGGTAGTACCAAGACCTGTACCACCAAAACGGCGAGTAGTAGTACCATCGGCTTGTTCGAAAGGTTGAAACACTGCTTGAATACGATCTTTTGCAATACCAATACCGGTATCTTGTACTTCAAAAAACAGATGCTGATTTTGTGTTATAGCAACAGTTACGGTAACAGAGCCTTTTTCGGTAAACTTAATAGCATTACCAATTAAATTAGTAAGTACTTGCCTGAGTCGATCTGGGTCACCGTAATAAGTAGCACTTACTGATTCTTTAATATGAAGTTTAAGTTCTAAATCTTTCTTTTTAGCTTCTAACCAAAAAGTAGAAATAATACTGTCTATTACTGGCTTTAAACTAAAGTGTATTGGCTCAATAGTGAGCTTACCGCGCTCTAGTTTTGCAGAATCGAGAATTTCATTTAATAATCTAAGTAATGAACGCGCTGCATTATTTACGGTCACTAAATGCTTTTGTTGTTCTTGATCAAGTGGGGTATCCATTAATAGATCGCTGAAACCTATTATAGAATTCATTGGGGTGCGTATTTCATGGCTCATATTAGCCATAAAAGATTGCTTTGCATAAGCAGCTTCTTCAGCTTTAAATTTAGCTTGCTCTAGTTTTTCTTCATATTCTTTGCGTTCTGTAATATCAACTAAAACACCATCAATCCACTTTGCTTGACCTTGGGTATCAAAGTCGATGCTGCCTTTATCTAAAAGCCATAAGATTTTACCGCTTCTGTGGCGAATTCTGTATTCGATTGAATACTGACGTTTTTCTTCTACGGCTTTTGTGACGGCATCTACAATAGGTTGCTGGTCTGATTTTAAAACTAGATCGTTAAATTCAATGCAATGTTCAGTAAATTCATTAGGGTTATAACCCGTTAACTCGTTGATGCTCGGGCTGATAAAAAGCATGGTCCAGTTATCATCAAATTTACACCTAAAAGCCACACCTGGCATGTTATCCATTAAAGAGCGATACTTTTGCTCTTTTTCTTCAAGGCTTTTTTGTAAAGTTCGTTGCTCTGATAAGTCTGTTATGAAGCCTACGTATAGAGGATTTTGCCCTGGCTGATTAACTTCTCCAATCCCCAAACGAATCGGGAATAAGTGGCCATTTTTATGCTTTGCAAAAATTTCACGGTTAACACCGATTACTTTACCTAAATCAATATTTTTAGCTTTAGAAAGGTAGCTATCGTGATGCATCGCGATAGCATCATCCATTAGCATTTTAATATTATGATTTTGTACTTCATTTTCGTGCCAGCCAAAAATTTTACTGGCTGATTCGTTAAAGCTCAAAATAATGCCGGTGTGATCAATCGTTACGATTCCATCAATGGCTGTGCCTAAAATTGCGTTTAAGCGAGACTCGTCGGCTGACTTTTCTTCAAGTAACATTTTATATCTGACCATGCCATTAAGTACCGCTACTACGCTTGTAATGGCAATCGTTGCTGTTGCAACCGCGATGGCTACAAAAGTGAGCCCAGCAGAAGCATTTGCGTCGTCATATAAAAGAGGAGATGTTGCAACAAAGCGTGTAGATGCCATGCCCATATAATGCATAGCAGCAACAGCAAAGCCTAATATAATAGCGCTGATGGCTCTATTTTGTAGGTATGATAATTTTGGAAAAAATTTTTCAAGATTAAAGCGGCTATATAACGCTATAAACGAAAGAGCGACGGCAACTAAAATTGAAAGGCCAAAGGTCAGTGGGTCATAGCGCAACATTGGGGAAAGCTCCATTGCAGCCATACCGCTGTAATGCATTGTACCAATACCAGCCCCAAGTAAGATGGAGCAAATGCTGAGCACTCTAAAGTTTCCATCACTATTTACAAGTATTGATACCGCATACTGACATGCTAATAAAGCAGGAAGAAAAGAGAGTAGTGTGATTGTTGGATCGTAGCTTATATTAGTACATAGCGAAAAAGCTAACATACCTATAAAGTGCATACTCCAAATACCAGAAGAAAATACAGTTGCTGCGGTTATATTTGCTAAACGTTGATAACGAGGGAATTTAGTCTCTTTTGCTAAATCAATGAGCTTTGTAGTAAAAAAAGCAGCAAAAATGGCTATTAATACAGACATTGAGACTAGAAGAGGGTCGTAAACCCCATTAAGTATTAGGCTTGGATCTTGGTCTGTAATGAAGAAAGCTGATAGCATAACGGCTCGAAATATAATCTTTATTTTACAAGTTTAATCTAATTTACTAATAAATGAACCGTTATTTCTAATCGCGCTATAAAGTGACGAATTTTAAGCAAATTTATTTATTGTTTTGTTATTGAAGTAAATAAAGTGATTTAACTTTCAATTCAAAGAAAACAGACGGCTCAATCTCTAGCTTATTATAATAAAGCGGATTAGGAGTTAAGTGCGACTTTATGCTTAAGAGTTTAAAATTGATGGTAATATGGATTATATAAACGGATGCTATATTTAGAGTTTAAGTCGTGTTTGAATATCAACTAAAAAAGAGTACTAGACGCAAAACAGTCGCAATAAAAGTGCATAGTCAAAAGGTAACTGTGTATGCGCCACATTTTGTCGCAAAAAAACACATTGATACTTGGTTAGTTGACAAACAAGAGTGGGTTGCAGAACAATTAAAAAAACAATTGTCAATTGATGACACTAAGCAGTACCCTTTTGAATCTAAAAAAATAAGTGTTTTTTCAGAAACTATTTATTTGAAATTGGACTCAGGCCAAGATTCCAAAGTAACCCCGTATGATGACCACTTACTTATTACAATATCTCCTCGAGTTAAAAACACTAATCAAAAGTATCGACAGCTATTAGAGACTTATTTAAAAGAGCAGCTTATTGCTTACATAGAAATGCGTTTAGCGTATTTCTGTACTCAAATGGGTGAAGAGTTGCCAAATGATTTAAAAATAGGTGTTTATAAACGAAAGTGGGGGAGTTGTAATAGCAAGCGAGAACTCACTTTTAATTTACATCTTATAGGTGCTCCTTACCACGCTATAGATTATGTGATTGTTCATGAGCTTGCCCATTTAAAGTATTTAAATCATAGCAAAGCTTTTTGGCAGCGAGTAGAGGCGTTTTTCCCCGATTACAAAACATCATCTAATTGGTTAAAACAAAATGGTATGAGTTTACAGTGGGTGTTTTGATGTTACTGAATATAGGAATATAGGAATATAGGAATATAGGAATATAGGAATATAGGAATATAGGAATATAGGAATATAGGAATA
>NZ_JADYXH010000028.1:0-36154 GCF_015864395.1 Pseudoalteromonas sp. SWYJZ12 | reverse complement strand
GGTTGGGTACGAGCTCACTGTCTTCCCGATGTGACAAGTGCTAGCTAAACACTCATCAAGAAGAGATACAAGGTTGGATAGAGCGTAGCGAAACCCAACGAATATTCAATATTAGACAACTAGCTTGGCAGAGAAGACCACCACCCATCAAATATATTTAAAAATGGTGGTCGGATAAGCAAAGCGCCATCCGACACAGTAACTTATTTGAGTTTCGGCGAGCATAAACAGCTAATTTGTATAGCAAAATCAAGCAGAACAGACACCTTAATTGAACAAGCAAAGCTATCCCAATTAAGATGGGTGTCACGTTAATTCTATGATACCGTTGATTGCTTAAATGCATAAATTGACCGACGGATGGTTTCTTTTGACTCAAATTCCGAAGTACAAGTGTGCAGTAACCACTGGTGTATCAGATCGACTTTTCCTCGGAATGCGATAAAAGATTCTATTTTCGCATATCTCTGTAGATGTGGTGAACTGGTATAAATATGAGTTTTAACAAAAGCTCTTTCGTAAGCAAGGAAATAGTAGAAACAATACGTATATGGTAATAATGCAACAGACAAAAGCATCGGCACTATAAAATTACGAAGATTATTTATGCTGAAGAATTTCCCAGACTCCTGATATATGATGAATAACGAATAAGAAAACGCCAATATTCCTATAATTGCCAGTAAATATTCACAAAGCTTTTTAGCTTGTTTATATTCGGGCTTATTCTGAGATACCACGTTACAACAGGCTAATAAAGAAATAACAGTCAGCAAAAATAATTCTGCAAAGTAGTTAAATGAATGAAACGCCACTAAAAATTGAACCAGTACAATTATCTTTACTTGATCCTTAAGTGATGTTTTAAGATAAAGACTTGGATCTTTTATATTCGTTGTATTTAACAGTTGAACAAAACCGACAAAGGTGAACCACAAAACCGTATTTTTGATCTGTCCTGTATTCCATACATCGATAATATGAAGCCCATATACAATAATAGATATATATAAAGCCAAAGAAATAATGGTAATGATAATAGCTTTTTTAAATAATGATTTAACAACCAAAGTAAGTCCGGAGATTACATCTTTACTTTTGTAGCTAGCCCAAGAAAATAACAGGATTATTAGTGTAGCCGAGGCTAACTCTCTATTATTAAAAATATCCATGATACTCCATAGGCCACGTAACGGTATAACGCTTTGCTAAGCGGCAATAAAATTGTTGGCTAAAATTAGCGAGGAACGAGCAAAAGCCAACTGTTTTTTGTCCGTTTAAGCAACTTGTTAGAGCTCATTGCATGAATATACCTGGTGCAGGTGAAAAACCTTTTGATTGCACTTTTAATAGTTCAGCTAACCCGCTTAAAATATCGGGGTCATTCTCGTATTCTTTTTGCCAAGATCTAACCCCTTCGCATATCTCAGAGCAAAATGCCTGAAGGTTTAATACGAGAACATCATCAAACATACATTTATGTGAGCCTGTTGTAGAAAATGTAAATTTTGATACAACTTCTCTAGCACGTTGACGAGTTACATCATCGCTACCTTCGTGGAGAAACGCACAACGTAAGGCATAGCCGTCGGATGCAGATAAAAATGTAAATCCTTCACCATGAAAAGGACTTTCATAATGGTGGTGCATATATTTGTTAAACCATTTTTCGAAACGTTTCTGAGAGCCCCATTTAGGGTTATTTAAGCGACCGCAAATATCAGGTAATGTAATAGCCAAAGTTAAGGCTCCATACCAATTTTCAGTTTCAATGCTTTTTTCTATAGATTCAACGAAACGTTCCATATTACCCCTTGAGCTCTAACAATTTTGTCTACGACATTTGTCGTTTTATAAACCGACAAATGTCCATATATTACAATGTATTTATCTTAGCCATCAAATAAACACCTGTAAACAATTAGTTAACTCCAACACTTTTTAAGTATTGCAAAAATACACCGTAATGGTGGAGATCAGTAATATTAGACAAAACAACAAGAGCTGTTTATTTATACAGTTATTTTATTAAGGAGTATCGAAATTAAGATGACACACATCCTAATTCTTAGTTCGCCAAAATATAAAATTTAGGATAGGTGATGAGAAGGACGCTTGCTAAGACGCGTCAATTCGCCAAACGGCTTAAGTAAATTAAGTACGATAAAGCACTTTAATAACATGCCAGCCGAATTTTGTTTTAACTAGGTGAGGCTCTAGAATTTCGCCTTTAAACGCAATTTTGTCAAACTGTGGGACCATTTGCCCGCGTCCAAATTCACCTAAATCCCCGCCTTTTTTACCCGATGGGCATGACGAATACTTTTTAGCTAAGGTTTGAAACTTTGCACCTTTACCTAATTGCTTAATAATGTCTTCTGCAATTTCTTTGTGCTTAACCAAAATGTGAAGTGCATGTGCTGTATTTGCCATGAAAAAAGCCTTTTATACCGTTAGCTAAAATTAAACGCGGCGATTTTAACACAACCTCATAAACCTAGCATCTACTTATACTGCAGTGTATTAACGCCTAATTTATAAATAATGTTTGGCATCCTCTGGGTTGGGAATTCTGCAATACTGATATTTTCCAAATAAGGTATAGCGGTTTAAAGCAACCCTATCGTATAACCAATTATTAAACCTATTTGGCAAAATACTAAATACGTTTGCTAGTTTATATGGGTAACCTAGCTGCTTAACAACGTTAAAAAAAGCATGGCTTTGCGTATGCACTTTGCCATTTTCAACAAGCACCATTGAAGCGTACTCAATTGTTGAAAAACCAAAGTATGTTAACAACCGCTCCCCTTTTGGAGATTGCACGCTGCATAATTTAAAAATGGTATTGGCATCGTTGTTAATAATAAAATTACACCACGCGCTGCACAGCTTACATTGCGCATCAAATAATATAATTTTTTGATTTTGCATTATTGTCACTGCATCATCGCTCATAACACTTTCCTTAAATTAAGTACTAAATTACTGCTGCACCGGCTTTTTTTGTAACTTGCGCTGCAAAGTACGTCTATGCATATTAAGTTGCCTTGCGGTAACCGACACATTGCCATTATTACTGTGCAGTACTTGTTGAATATGCTCCCACTCTAAGCGCTCCGGCGACATAACCGCATCATCAATAACATTCGATGCCGATGCCATAGGCTCGGTGTTAAGCGCTTTTAATAATGTTGCCATATCAACCGGCTTAGTAAGGTAATCGTTTGCGCCTAAACGCATTGCCTCTACTGCGGTTGCTATACTTGCAAACCCGGTTAATAAAACAATATGAGCTTGGGGGAGCAAACTACGCAGCGGCTTTATGAGTACAAGTCCGTTATCGTCACCTAGTTTCATGTCTAATAAAATAAAGTCGGGCAATAGTTTACGCGCGGTAAGTAACGCATCACTTTGATTATGCGCCACCTCGCAGGTAAAGCCTTGTTTAGTTAAACGCCTTGCCAGTGTGCTGGCTAAATTTATGTCGTCTTCAATTATAAGTAACTTCATGAGGCGTTATTCTCAGTGTTTACAATAGCGAGTTTAACTTTGGCGACAGCGCCGCCATCTGCATGGTTAAACAAGGTAAGTGAGCCATTTAAACGCTCAAAAGTAACGTTTGATAAAAGCACAGCAAGCCCCATTCCTTGATCGCTTGGCATAAGTTGACCACCCAGCTCTGCTAATTGCGATGATGAAAAGCCAGGGCCAAAATCGCGAATTAACAAGTAAACGCATTCACTGTGTAAGTTATCTTGCTGCCAACTCAGCTCTAATTGAGTTTGACCTTGTTTTTGATTAGCGAGCGCGGCGTTTTGCAATAAATTCAAAATAGCAGGCAATAACATCGCATCACTTATCAATGTTGCTGCAATAGGTGGCGTAATCCATTTAATGTGCTGATCAGGGTATTGCAGTAAAAGCGTATCTGTAATTTGCGTTTGCAGTTGCTTTACGGTGGTATGCTCTTGCGAATTTTTAAGACGTAATTGCTCTGAGAGTTTTCTAAAGTCGTTAAGTTGTGTACTGCACTGAGTAAGCGGCGCTTGCATGTACTTAACAATAGGATTGTTTGGTTGCTCTTCTAATAACTCTTCAAACAGTAACTGTAAGTTTGCAATTGGGGTCGCTAGTTGATGGGTTATTTGTGCAGCGGCCCCATCAAGGATAACAAGCTGTTCATTACGTAATTGTTTTTCACGCACGTTTGCAATAATTCGCTCTCGCTCTTTAAGTGCCCTGCTCATTGCGCCAATAACAAGTGCGATTACGCTGGCACTTAAAACAAAATTGACCCACATGCCAATAAAGTGACCACTCATATTCATTTGATGCATACTGTGATCGGGCATCTTTATCAGTAAAAAACTGTATGCGGCAATGGCGAGTACTGCAATATAAGCTAATCCTTTTTCTCGCAGAGTAACAGCAGCGATCATTATCGGGAGCAATAACAACGATACAAATGCATTGGTTGCACCGCCGCTTAGCGAAAGCAAAACCGTTAAAAATAATACATCTGCAGTTAGCTGCATCAACATACCCAAAGGTTTAGCCTGGCTTACATTACGATAAGCAAACAGGCTAATAAGCTGAAAAACAGCCTCAACGGCAATAACAATCAGTAAAGGCAGTAATGCAATTTGATGTTCTAGTAAAAAATAAACGCTAAGCACAGCAATTAATTGCACGGCAATTGCGCCGCTTCGCAGCATTAATAGTCGACTAATGGTGGGGTCGGTACGCATTAACAAGAGGTAATTGCCCAATCAAATGTTTAATAAGGTTATTTTAACGGTTATATGGTTTTTAATCATCATCCATCGAAATTGAAAACGGAGCACAAGGCGTTCCTTGGTGAAACACCATTTGCCATTGCTCACCTTGCTTACGCCAAAGCGACATACGCAATGAATAATTAAATTCACTGCGAGCAGAGCGCCTATAAGCTGCTTGATAACTAAGTTGCACTACATCATCGCTCAGCATTCGGCCCTTAAACTGCTGATTATAAAACTGTGGCACAACCTCGGTAGGTAAGCGGGTAAGTACTTGGTATTTATTAAATGTAGTGCCATTGGCAGCAATTTCGATAAATTCATCATCGAGTAAAGCATTTAATGCGCGCTCAGATTGGCGAACTTCTGGGTCGAGTAACTGGCGCTCAGCGTCAATCAAATGATTAAACAACGACACTTTTATTTTGCTGCTCATAACCTTCCCTATTGTTTATAAACTTGCCCGGCTTTCATAACAAATTGCACGTTTTTAAGTACGTCGATATTTTTAAGCGGTGAGCCATTCACACTGATAATATCTGCTTGTTTACCAACACTCAAGTCGCCAATGAGTGCGCTTTGCCCCAGCAGTTTAGCTGCATGTATGGTTGCTGATTTAATAGCTTGGGCTTCGCTCATACCATTGTTTACCATTAAACTAAATTCGTTAGCATTGAGCCCATGACGCGACACCCCAGAGTCTGTTCCAAAAGCTATATTAACCTTGTTTTTCAGTGCAAGTTTAAACGAAGCCTGCATTTTTGGAGTCACTTCACGCACTTTGTCGGCTATTGCCGGTGGCATATTTGGATTTGTAAGCACCTCTTCACTTACCGTTGCACCCGCTAAAAGCGTCGGTACTAAATAAGCTCCCGTTTTTTTAAATAACTTTATTGCCTCTTTATCTAAATAAGAGCCATGCTCAATAGAATCTACACCGGCTTTTAAGGCCGCTTTTATACCTTGTGTACCGTGTGCATGCGCTGTAACTTTACGACCTAAGTGATGAGCAGTATCAACAATTGCAATCAGCTCTGCATCTGTAAGTTGTTGGTTAACACCAGCAGCGGTATTACTTAGTACTCCACCCGTGGCAGTAATTTTAATTACATCAGCGCCACTTTTAATTACCTCGCGTACCGCACGGCTACAATCATCCGCGCCATTACATATACCAATCCCGCCTGTAACCGCATCTGTAATATCTTTTCGATAACCGTGCATATCTGCGTGCCCACCGGTAGGCGATATTGTATTACCCGCTGCAAAAATGCGAGGGCCGTTAATATCATTTCGCTCAATAGCACGTTTTAGCGGAAATATAACTTTGTGATCGCTACCTAAATCTCGCACTGATGTAAAACCCGCATCGAGCGTACGTTGTAAATATTTAATTGAGCGCAAAGCATAATCGGCATCATATTCTGTTGCCCAGCGGTGAGGGTTTGCTTTAGCATCTCGCTCAAACGTAACGTGAACATGCATATCAATAAGGCCAGGCATTACAAATTGATTTTTTAGATTTATAATATCGGCATCAGGTAGGTTAAGTTCTGCTTTTGTGAGGTAGCCGTTTTTAATGGCTGTTATTGTATTATCTGTTATGACTAACGTTTGCTCTGTTTTTACTTTTTGATCCTCGGATGCAAGTAAACTGCCCGCATAAATAATTTTATGCTGTTGAGCAAAAGCCCCATTTGCTATTAATGCCAGCGTTATTGCAGTGAATGTTGTTATTAGTGTTGTTTTCATACTTGCTCCTTTTTTATACTAGCATTACCTTAAATAACCTGTAATTGCGAATATTTACGACACAAAGCATGCTATAAACTAGTCTTGAAAGCCGTTTTTTGGTATAACTCACCCATTAAGTAATACATGTCAGACCACCTTAAGAGAACATACTATGCCTTACGCACATATCACTGGTTGGGGTAAATGCATTCCACCAGCAAGCATTAGCAACGATGAAATTAGTGAAATAGTTGATACCACCGACGAGTGGATAACCTCGCGTACAGGCATTAAATCTCGCCGAGTGAGCCATGTAAGTACCGCCGAGCTGGCAACCGTTGCAGCTAAGCATGCTATTGCCTGCGCAGGCGTTGATCCTAAAGATATTGATTTAGTGATATTAGCAACCTGTACACCTTCTACTGTTGTGGCAAATACCGCCTCACAAGTGCAAAAAAACATTGGTGCAACAGGCGCTGCCGCAATGGATACAAACGCGGCATGTTCGGGCTTTTTATATGCATTGCAAGCTGCTACAGCACAAATTCAAGCGGGTATGATCAAAAAAGCAGTGGTCATTGCCGCTGAGCGTATGACCTGGTACGTAAACTGGGCACGTCGCGATAGCGCTGTTTTATTTGGCGATGGCGCAGGTGCAGTAGTACTTGAAGCGGCAGATACGCCAGCTGGTTTACTAGCAACCAAAACTGGTTGTGACAGTGAAGACCGCGATATTTTACACATCACTAACTTTGGTAGTGATTTAAATAAATATGAGCCAATTGGTCCATCTGATTTATTATTTGAAGGTCGTGAAATTTTCAAACGTGCTGTTAAAGGCATGAGCGAAGCGTGCGACGATGTACTTAAACAAGCCGATTTGAGCCTTGATGACATTAATGTACTCGTTCCACACCAAGCTAACTTACGTATTATTCAGGCTATTCAGCATCGTTTAAAAGTACCTGACGAAAAAGTAATGGTTAACATTGGTGAGTATGGTAATACCTCTGCTGCTACGATTGCTATTGCGTTATGTGAAGCCGTTGAGCAAGGGTTAATTAAACCGCATTCAAACATTATGTCTGCTGCATTTGGTGCAGGCCTTACCTGGGCTGCAAGTTACATAAAATGGGGCGAACGCGTAACGCCTATTAGTGTAAGCGATGCCGCTTTACCGCCATGTAATAAAACCGGTTTAGAACTTGTAGCACCGGCCGTTAAAGCATGTAAAGAAGCGCAGCCCAGCTAACACAACATGTAATAAGTCACATATAAAACGCACTTAATTAAGTGCGTTTTTGCTTTTTAAGGAATTAAATTTGAAACTTTTAGGTATTCACCACGCTGCCATTATTTGCAGTGACTATGCACGTTCTAAACACTTTTATAGCAATGTACTTAAACTTAACGTTATTAATGAGCACTTTAGAGCTGATCGTAATTCATATAAATTAGATTTAGCCATGCCCGATGGTAGCCAAATAGAGCTATTTTCGTTTGATGGATCGCCCGCAAGACCGAGCTATCCCGAAGCACAAGGCTTAAGACATTTAGCTTTTAAGGTAGCGGATGTACAGATTGCAAAAACGTATTTAGAGTCGTGCGAAGTAAACGTTGAGGATATTAGAGTGGATGAAATAACCGGCAAAAAGTTTACCTTTTTTGCCGATCCAGATAACTTGCCACTTGAGCTTTATGAGGTTTAAAACTCATAAGCTCAAGTTCTTACTATTGAATCAAAAACTTATTTATTAAAACGATTTTGTAAGTAGTTAAATACAGCACGAATACCTAATGCTTCACCACCCGTTGGACGACCTGGTAATGCACGTAAGTTCCACGCCATTACATCAAAGTGTACCCACGGTGTTGTTGGCTCAACAAATTCTTTTAAGTAAAGCGCCGCAGTAATAGCACCACCAAACGGTGTGCTTGCGCAATTTGCCATATCGGCTACATCACTTTTTAATAAGTTTTTATATTGCTCAAACAGCGGAAGTTGCCAAACAGGATCATGTACACTTAAACCTGCATCAATAATACCGTTTGCTACATCGCGCTCTGTTGAGAAAAAGCCCGGAAGCTCCGTGCCTAACGCAACGCGACATGCACCCGTGAGGGTAGCAAAATCAATAATTAGCTCAGGATTATCGTTTTGTGCTTCGCTTAATGCATCACACAATACTAAGCGCCCTTCTGCGTCTGTATTATCAATTTCGACCATAATGCCTTTGCGTGTTTTAACAACATCGCCAGGGCGAAATGCATTGCGCGATACTGCATTTTCAACAGCGGGTACAAGCACTCGTAATCTAATTGGTAAGTTAGCTGCCATAATAAGCTGTGCTAGTGCAATTACATGCGCGGCGCCGCCCATGTCTTTTTTCATGTTACGCATGCCAGAGCTTGGTTTTAAATCAAGTCCGCCTGAGTCAAAACATACGCCCTTACCTACTAGTGTAATTAATGGAGCATCTGTTGCACCCCATTTTAAATCAAGTAAACGCGGTTTATTTTCGCTTGCACGACCCACCATGTGAATAGTCGGGTAGTTTTGCTCTAGTAACTCATCGCCAATCCACTGTGAAAATTCGCCATTGTAAGTTGCAGCTAAATCTTCCATTACTTGCGATAAATGTTGCGGCATCATGTCTACCGCTGGCGTATTAACTAAATCACGTGCAAGTGTAATGGCATCAGCTTGTTGGCTAATACGCTCAAACAACGCTTTATCGCTAATGGCTAATTGCGCTTTTGCTGTTGGTTTTTCTTTATATTCACTAAATTCGTAACCACCAAGCACAAACCCTAAAGCAACTTGCTCTACAAAAGCGCTCTCACCTTGAATTTGATAAGTACCAGTAGGAAGTGTATTTGCTAAATTACCCGCAGCCCAAAAATCATCGCTACTTTGCATTAAACAAAATACCTGGCTTAACTCGCCCGTTTTAGCATCAGGGATTAAAGCAACACCTTGCTTTTCGAAACCTGTATTAGTTAACCAATTTTGTATAAATGCAGGCTGCTGTGCTTGCCAGTCAGATAATTCGTTTTTAAGAATAAAAGATAAAGGAATACCAGAAGATGTATGACGTAGTAATGCACTCATTAAAAAGCTCATATAATATAAAAATGGTACTTAAGAGCATATCAATAAGCGCACCTAAAAGGTATCGCTAATTTGAAGGGATTTTAGCTACTTTTTTAAGCTGTTTTTGGATTCTTGCTTTTGATTTTCTTGATCTATTTTAGCATCAAGTTCTTTAGTCGATTTGTTCATATTAAACGAACTTGGCAGTACATCAACTCCCACCAAACTCCCTAATTTAACAACTAAAGGAATTGTAAGCGGGGCAAAAGGTAATACTGCAAACACACCGAGCCCTAATCCTTTTAAAATATCAACAAACTGTTCATTAGCGCGTTTTAACTCCTCTTTACTTGTTTGGCCTTGAGTGTAGCGCCTATAAATAGAGAGCATTTCTTTGGTTTCTTGTTTTTCTTGCGCAAGTGCAATTTTGAGCGCCACCATAGCACGGCGAAAACGCAGCTGTTGGCGTTTTTTACTAATTTTAACTACCCGCCAAGGTGCACGGTGAATAACTTTATATAATCGCATAACTTTTATTTTCACACAGCAGCACGGGTTCACAAAGAATAATTTACTTACAACATCCTTTAACTTATCCTTTGCACCAAATTAGTATTAAATACATACAACAACACTGAATATGACAAACCAACTACCGCAAAAACCTGAAAAACCAAAATCTGATGAATGTTGTGGTGGTGGCAGTTGCTGCCCCTGCGTGTGGGATGAATATAAAGAAAAATTAGCAACTTGGCGATGCGCACAAAACATTGAAAACCCCACCAAAAAGAAACAAATAAATAACATTTAAATACTGATAACGCATTAATTTTCCTCTCAACAACCCTATTTGCACTTATTTAGTTCATTTTAGCTTTACTTTGCACCATTGTTGCATTTTTTCTTAAATTGAATCTTTTTGTTATCAAATGGTTAATTAGTAATTGCCCTTCCCGTTTTTTACCTATAGTCTGTAAATAGGACTTCACAAAAAGTAAGCTTAATTGATTAGGCTTTTGAGCTAAACCCTCAAACTTATGTGAAACAAAAAATTAAGTTAAAAATAAATGATGTGAAATTAGCATCAAAAATAAGAATTATTCTAACTGGGGAAAATTAGAATGAAATTAAAAAATAATGCGCTAAACCAAGCAATCAAATTTGCTTTAGCTACGACCACTGCAGGGTTGTTTTTTTCGGGTTCTGCTATTGCAGCAGACGAGCAACAGCAAACTAAAGTAAATAAAAATGTAGAGAAAATTGCCGTAGTAGGTACGCGCTCAGCTCCACGTTCAATCGGTGACTCACCAGTTCCAATCGATATTATTGGCGGCGAAGAATTAGAACGATCAGGCAATACCGACATGCTTGAGCTTTTAAAAGGTGCCGTGCCATCTTTTAACGTACATCAAAATCCTATTAGCGATGCGGCCTCTCTTGTTCGCCCAGCTAACTTACGTGGTTTACCATCAGACAGCACATTGGTTCTTTTAAACGGCAAACGTCGTCATCGTGCTTCTGTAATTGCATTTTTAGGCGGTGGTATTAACGATGGCGCGCAAGGCGCAGATATTTCAGTTATTCCAAGCATTGCTATTAAACAAGTAGAAGTACTTCGTGATGGCGCAGCTGCACAATATGGTTCTGATGCAATAGCCGGTGTAATGAACTTCCAACTAAAAGACGCTTCTGAAGGTGGCAAATTAGAAATCCGCCATGGTCAATTTTATGAAGGTGATGGCGATACAACACAAGTGTCGGGTAACGTGGGTTTACCGTTTACCGACAATGGCTTTGCTAATTTAAGCTTTCAATATAAAACAGCTGATGCAACAAGCCGCTCAGTTCAACGTGCCGATGCCGCAGCACTTTCAGCTGCAGGTGTTCCTGATGTATCTTCTCTTGCACAAGTATGGGGCGCACCAGAAGTAAACGACGATATTACAATTTTTGGTAACGTAGGTTTAGAGCTAACAAACGATTCTGAATTTTACATGTTTGGTAATTACTCTGAACGTGATGTACGTGGTGGCTTTTACTACCGTAACCCGCAAACACGTTCTGGCGTTTACTCAAATGATGGTGGCGAAACACTACTTGTTGCAGATTTAACACCTGATATGAGCGCTAACTGTCCTACTATTGCAATAACAGATGGCAACGTATTAGATGATCCTGCTTATATAAATGGTGTAGCGAACAACCCAGATTGTTTTGCCTTTAACGAAACGCTTCCAGGTGGCTTTACACCTAACTTTGGCGGCAACATTACTGATACTTCTTTAACTATTGGTACTAAAGGGCGATTCACTGGTGGTTTCTTAAAAGATACTTACTATGACTTAAGCGGTACTGTGGGTTTAAATGAATCACGTTACTTCATCTATGACACGGTTAATGCTTCTTTAGGTGCAGATACACCACGTGACTTCAGTCCGGGTAAATATGAACAGCTAGAGAAAAACTTTAACTTTGATTTATCAAAGGGTGTCAACTTTGGTTTAGCTTATGATGTAAACATTGCCGGTGGTTTTGAATGGCATGAAGAAACATTCACTATCATTTCTGGTGATGAAGAATCTTACACAGCAGGCCCTTTAACAGCACAAGGTTTTGGTATTGGCTCTAACGGCTTCCCTGGTTTTAAACCATCACAAGCAGGTGAGTTTTCTCGTCGTAACTATGCAGCGTATGTTGATGTTGAAGCACCATTTACTGAAGACTTTTTAATGGGCGTAGCGCTTCGCTTTGAAGACTACGACAGCTTTGGTACTACAACTAACTACAAAGTAATGGCTCAATACCATTTAACTGAAGATTTAAATATTCGTGGTTCTGTAAGTAGCGGTTTCCGTGCACCTACAGTTGGTCAAGCTAACGTAAGTAACGTACAAACAAGCTTAGACAGCGGCGTGTTACAAGATTCAGCGCTTCTTCCACCAACAAACCCTATTGCAGTGCAATTAGGTGGTACAGAGCTTGAGCCGGAAGAATCACAAAGCTATACACTTGGTGCTGTATACACAATCGGCGAGTTATTTTTAACGCTTGATTACTACAACATTCAAGTAGATGACCGTATTAGCCAATCAGATAAAATCAATTTAAGCCAAGCAGATAAAGATACACTTACAGCCGCTGGAGTTCCTAATGTACAAGGTCTTGCTCAGGTAAGCTTTTTTACAAATGACTTTGATACAACAACTCAAGGTATCGATTTAGTTGCAAACTATACTGCTGAACTAATGGGCGGTAGCTCTACATTTAGCCTTGCTTATAACTGGAATGATACTGAAGTAACTCAATTTAGTGAAATTACAGGTGCGTTTAAAGTTAAACGCTTAGAAGAAGATTTACCTAACCATCGTGCAACGTTCACATTGTCTCAACAATGGGAATCAGTTTCTGCATTTGCTCGTGCAAACTACTACGGCGAATACCAAGGTGTTCACGTTGATTATGATGCAACAGCTAAAACAGCAGATGCTGCAGTCACTATTGATGCTGAAGTAACTTACTTCTTAAATGAATCAGTTAGCTTCTCTGTAGGCGCTCAAAACTTATTCGACCAAGATGCTGAAAAACTTGATTTTGCAGATGCAACGGGTATCCCTAATAACAACTGGGGTGGTCAGTTCTACGAAACATCTCCGTTTGGTATTAACGGTGGCTTTTACTACGCTAAAGCAACATATACTTTTTAAACTATTTTCATGAAGAACCAAAGGCGAAATGTTGAAGACATTTCGCCTTTTTAATTTTATAGTTAATAAAAATAATAGTGAACAATACCAATTGCATTGAATAAGTGTTCTATTATAGCGCTCAGAAAATAGCGTAATAACAAGGCGAAAACTATGATATATAGTTGCTCTATATGAATAATTTTTAACGCAGTGAGTACGCTATTTAATACGATAGAATGATTATTTTTTTAATAAAATTGGTATAACTATGCTACTTAATAAAGCCAACCAACTACTGCAACAAAATAAACTCAAAGAAGCTGAGTTTCATTTTAAAACGCTATTAAATAGTAATCCCGAAAATGGTGAAGCTTTATTTGGCTTAGGCAGAATTGCCCTACGATTAGAGCGTTATGACGCTGCCGTGTACTTACTCCAAAAAGCGTGTGAGCGCATGCCTCATATGCTTGAACCATTACATGCCCTTGCTGATGCATTTAACGGTGTTAATTCGCCAAACGATGCGTTAACGGTGCTCGAATACGCAAAAAAATTAGCAAGTCATAACCCAGAGCCTCATTATTACTTAGCACAGCACTATTTAACACATGGCGAGTTAGATAAAGCCCATACAACCTTTGCTCATGCACTCAGTATTGGGGTATACCCTGTAACAGCTTATATTTTATTTGAACTTGTGCAGTTAGGCCGCTTTGATAAAGAGCATAATTATGTAAGTAATTTACACCACTTACTAACTCAAACGAGCAATTTACGTTTAAAAATGGTGTGTTACTACGCATTAGCAAACAGTTACGATGCACTGGAAGATACCGAGCAAGCATTTAATTATTTTATATTGGCAAATAAATTACAAAAAAAATTAAGTGAATTTAGCACTAAAGATTTAATCCCTTTTTACAATGAAATAATAAAATACAACACCGAGGAATTTATTGCCTCTGCCGATAAAAAATTTACAGGTAATATTACACCTGTCTTTATTATTGGTATGCCTCGTAGTGGCTCTACCCTCCTGGAGCAAATATTGGCAAGCCATAGTCAGTTTTCGAGCCTAGGAGAAAGTACGAGTATTAGTAATAACGCGGTTGCTTTTATCGAACAAAAAACGGGAGTTGCTTACCCGCAATGCTTAGCGCATTTAACGCCTGACTTAATCAAAAAAGCCCGCGAGCTGTATATCACAACATTAAAAACAGCATCGCCCATCAGACCTTTTATAATAAATAAACTGCCGAGTAATTATCAGTCGCTCGGACTAATATATATCCTATTTCCAAATGCCAAATTTATAAATTTAAGTCGTAATTTTAATGCTACTGCGTTTTCTATTTTCACTAATTACTTTGCCGAGAACGAGCCTTATTTTTGCTCACTACCTGAGTTTAAGCTTTACCATAGTGTGTATGAAAAACTGATGAGCCATTGGCACTCCTTTAAAGGTATGCCAATTTATGATGTCAGTTACGAAGATTTAGTGAGTAACCCAAAAGAGCAGCTAACGCAGTTACTTGGTTTTTTAAACTGTCATTTTGAAGAGCGTTGCTTAGCGTTTTATAAACAAAAAACACCGGTAACCACGTTGAGTAAACATGCTATTCGCCAACCTATTAATAATGCCGCAATCGCTAAGTGGGAGCGTTACAAAACACCTCTTCTAAAGTTACTTGATGAGAATTAATTAATCGGATGTGCTTTAAACCAATTAAGTAAATCTTTAAATTGATCATCACGCGCACTTGGGTGGGTAAGCATATTAATATGATCGTAATCAAAATTATGCCCGTGCTTACGACCGTAAATTCGCATTTGTTGAATGCCAGGCCCTGATTCGTCCATAAATTTTTGAATATCGATTGGTTGCGCTAATGCTTTATCTTTTACCGCAGCAATATGAAGCGTTGGCGGTAAATGCAGGTTGTTTAGCGCTTTTGCATAATCAAAATTATCATCAGAATCTATCCATGGCTTCTTTTTAGCCCATTGCATACTTTGATAATGCGACTTTTGAGTTTCGTTATCGCTTCCCCACTTATAACCTTTAGCATTTAAATAGCCGTGTTTTTTAGCAAGTAAAGGCGCCATAAAATACCAAATTAAATTGGCTTGTAATAATTTTTGAGGATGGTTATTAAATAAAGAACGCTTAGAGCCAAAATACACACACGCTTTTACATCATTAATATATTCTGGAAAACGTGCAAACGCGCTGTTCATCAATACCCCGCCCCAAGAGTGAGCGACCCAGTAGTCAGGCTTCTTGCCTTCAATCAACTCTATTTGCTTAATAAAGGTAGGGATGTCTTCTAGGATAGACTCAGTTTGTCCATATTCGGACTCGCTCGAAATAATTGGCTTACTATCACCTCGTCCACGTAAATCAGCAACATAACAACAATATCCATGCTCAGCTAAAAATGGTGCGAGCCCTTTATTGGAGTGCGTGTAAAAAATTTTACCGTTTTCTACAGCTCCATGCATAAAAAATACGATAGGCCCTTGCTGACCTTCATCGCTAATACGGCGTAAATGAAGTGTTTGGTGAGCGTCTAAATTGATAATTATTGATTGCTGAGAAATTGCCACAGTTATTCCTTTTTATTATTTTCAACTCATCCTACCAGTAATATTAAATATACCAAAGGAAATGTCTGCACTTTACTCATCAGCATTTGTTACAATCACCACATTATATCTGTTGTTAAAATGAAGCCATGAAAGAAAATAATACACGTTCAAAACTACACCCTCGTAACCTACATAAAAATGGGTACGACTTCGATTTATTAACAACAGAGCACCCTGCTCTACTGCCTTTTGTTATAACCACACCTGCAGGCACTAAAAGCATTGATTTTAGTGATAACAAAGCCGTTAAAACACTTAATCAAGGGCTTTTAAAAACTCACTACAATATTGATTTTTGGGATATTCCTGAGCATAATTTATGCCCACCTATACCTGGGCGTGTTGACTACATTCATTACTTAGCCGACTTATTAAGTGACGATAACCAACAACAAATACCTTTAGGTAAGCAAATTAAAGTGCTTGATATTGGCACTGGCGCTAACTTAGTTTATCCGCTTACTGGTACAAGTGAATATAAGTGGCATTTTACAGGGACTGATATTGATCCAGCTTCGGTAAAAATAGCAAAGCAAATTGCTCAGTTTAATGGTTTAAAAATAACCCTAAAACAACAAAAAAACGCATCACATATTTTTAAAGGCGTTATAAATCAAAAAGATCTATATCATTTAACGCTCTGTAACCCTCCGTTTCATGCAAGCGAAGAAGAGGCAAGTAAAGGCAGTGAACGTAAGTGGAAAAACCTAGGAAAAACACCCAGTAGCGCACTTAATTTTGGTGGTCATAATAATGAATTATGGTGTGAAGGCGGTGAAGTACAGTTTATCTCTAACATGATTAAAGAGAGCGAAGACTTTGCAGAGCAAGTACTGTGGTTTACGTCGTTAGTATCCAAAAAAGATAATATTGCAGCCCTTGAAGAAGTATTAAAAGCCCACCCAATAGCACAATATAAAATAGTTGATATGGCACAAGGTCAAAAAATCAGCCGCTTTATTGCATGGACTTACTTTGATAAAGACACTCGTGAGCAAATTTGTAGCGAGCTTGATTAATACCAATTTTATTAAAAACAATAAAAAGGATAAGGCAATCATGATAGATTTTCGCTCTGATACAGTTACAAAACCAACAAACACAATGCGCGATATTATGTACAGCGCACCGGTTGGTGACGATGTATATGGCGATGATGAAAGCGTTAACCAACTAGAAGCCTATGCGTGTAAGCGTTTTAACTTTAAAGCCGCACTTTATTGTAGCTCAGGTACACAAGCCAACTTACTTGCAATAATGGCGCATTGTGAGCGAGGTGACGAATACATTTGTGGCCAAAATGCTCACAATTATAAGTTTGAGGGTGGCGGAGCAGCTGTTTTAGGGTCTGTGCAACCACAGCCTATTGAAAATGAAGCCGATGGTAGCATCCCCTTCAGTAAAATAGCTGCAGCAATAAAACCAGACGATTGCCATTTTGCAAACACGCGATTACTTAGCTTAGAAAATACCATAGGCGGAAAAGTGCTCCCGCTTGAGTACTTAGCCCAAGCTCGTGACTTTGTTAATACGCATAATTTAGCGCTGCACTTAGACGGCGCACGTGCTTTTAATGCCGCTGTTGAGCTAAATATTGATATCACTGAAATCACAAAGCACTTTGACTCAATTTCTATTTGTTTATCTAAAGGTTTGGGGGCGCCCGTAGGCTCTTTATTATTAGGCTCACCAGCACTTATTAATAAAGCAAGACGATGGAGAAAAGTACTTGGTGGCGGTATGCGCCAAGCCGGAATGCTTGCAGCTGCCGGGCAGTTTGCACTTGAGCACAATGTAGAGCGCTTAAAAGACGATCATGCAAATGCACGTTATTTGGCTCAACAATTAAGTGAAATCAGTGGCTTTACTGTAGATATGAGTAACACCACTAATATGGTTTACGCAACATACACTAGCAGTATAAACATTGAAGAGATTGCTGAGGCACTTAAACAACAAGGTATACTATTTAGCCCAAGCAAGCAGCTTAGGCTAGTAACGCATTTAGATATTACGCGCGAAGATATTGATACATTTTTAAATGCTTTGTCGGCCCATATTTAACGCGGCTTTATAATGTTTGCGGCATACCGAAACATATCGGTCATTGCCGCCAATTTCTACTTGGTTACCATCGGCTATTGCTTCACCATTTTCATCGGTACGCAGTACATGGTTTGCTTTACGTCCACAGTGGCATACAGTTTTAAGCTCAACTAACTTATCAGCCCACGCAAGCAAATATTGCGACCCTATAAATAGCTCGCCTCTAAAGTCGTTACGCAAGCCATAACACAATACCGGTATACCTAATTCATCAACCACATCGGTTAATTGCATTACTTGTTCTTTTGATAAAAATTGGCACTCGTCAACTAATACACAATGGCGTTTTTTATCATTGTTGAGTGATTGAATAAGATCAAAAACATCTTTGCTAGCATCAAATACATGCGCATCTGCTTGCAAGCCAATACGAGACGATACTTTACCCACGCCTTGTCTATCATCAATGGCAGCAGTAAGGATCACAGGTTCCATGCCACGTTCTTTATAATTAAATGCAGATTGTAATAACGTGGTTGATTTACCTGCATTCATTGCAGAGTAGTAAAAGTATAATTGAGCCATTGTGGTGCCATTTTATAAAAAGTGCGCTTATGCTACCTTAATATTAAATTAATACCAATTTACAAACGCGAATTTAATGAGGTTATTTAAGTGTTTGTAAGTATTTAATATACACAGGTGCACTTTCAAATTTTGATAACCATTGCCACATTTCCAAGCTTAGATCGTTATTTTCTTCGTAGAATTTTTTTGAAAAAACAAGGTAACCATGGCTGGTTTCGTAAGGGGGATAAATAGGTTTAACATTATTACCCTCATACGGATAACTCGACACCTTTAAGCCATCAACTTGGCACAGATCAACGCTCGCCTGCACCACGCCCTTATCTAGCAACTCAAAAGCTTTGCTTTTAGAAAACGTATTATGAATAAAAAATGGTTCTTCTTTCAACGCGCTATTTAGTCCATAGCCATTAGGAATGGCTATAGTAAATGCTTTATTTTGAAATACTTCGCGAGTCTCCCATTCTTTATGAAATTTATAACGCCCTATAAGGCAGCTACTAAATTCACTTACTGCATAGTCATCTTGTAACTTACCTTGCTGATCAACAGGGTAAACAGCAACGTTTTCTCGTCCTTTGCGGTAACTGGCAATAACAGCATTAACTCGATTAAATTCTAAATCGCTTAAGCATCTACGCCATGGTTTTCTAACAAACTTAATCTCAACACCATCAATCGCTTTATCTAATAAACTTAAAACCTCAACTGAGGCATCAGGTTGATCAATAGGTATAGCCTTATCAACACCTAAAAATAGTGGTGCTGCGTTTTTATCTTCATAACAAAAAAGTAATTCTTTGGCCGTAACGCCATCGCAAAAAACAATACACTTCAAAACAAAAATATAAAGTAACGTTCTAATTTTCATAGTGATTTTTATTTATAAACTAAATCTACAGTGTAGTATGTAGAACTAAACATACAAAATATTCGTTAAATTAATTTACATTAATCCTTCGTGTTTCAGCAACCAAAGTTTCCTATCAAGCCCACCAGCATAGCCCGTTAACTTTGCATTTGCGCCAATAATTCGGTGGCAAGGCACTATAATACTAATCGGATTTTTACCATTCGCGGCACCTACTGCCCTCACTGCTTTTGGATTATTGAGTTGGTTTGCAATATAGCCGTATGTTTGCGACTTTCCAAAAGGTACCGTTAATAGTGCTTGCCATACGCTTTGTTGAAATGCTGTACCGTTTGTATCAAGTGGTACATCAAAAGTAGTGCGTTTTTTTGCAAAGTACTCATTTAACTGCGCAGCGCAAATAAGCACCGCCTTGTTAGCGACTTGCTCAAATGGCGTATGAGGGTGCTCAACTGGAGGATAAAACCCAACGTAACTCACTCCTTTATCTGTCGCTTGAATAATTATGTCGTCTATAGGGCTCGAAATTGATGTTTGAATGATCATTATAATTGCTGCCAAAGTTGAAAAGTTAAGTAAGAGCGAAAAGGAGCGCTGTTAGCAGGTACGAAAGGGTTTGCCGCCGCTTGAGCTTTTTTAACACCTAAGTCGCCATCAAGTAATATATCGGGCTGGCTTTGCCCTCGCAACTTTGCATAATTTACCGTCCAAGGACCAATCCCCTTTAAATTAAGCCATTCGTCTAAATCGTCATTTTCAGGATTTAGTGCACAAAACTGGGCTAAGTTGTGTAGCGCATTTTTGCGTGCTTGTGGCATTTTAAAAAATGCAAAATCACTATTAGTAACAATTTTAGCCGTAGGAAAATAAACGGCATCGCCCTCTTTTTCGCCTAATTCGTCAACTAACTTTGTTACTAAATTATGCGCCGCAGTAACACTCACTTGCTGCCCGAGTACTGCCCTTATACCGGCTTCAAAACTTGACCAAATCCCTGGAAGCCTGAGCCCTTCACACACTGTAAACGCATTGTTTATATTAGCGCTTAAATGCGTTTCAATTAAATTAATATCGGCGTCTAAATCAAGCACACGGCGTATATTATTTATAACAGGTTGTAAGTACGCCGTATTGTCTATATCGATAGACACACTAAAGTGGTTTTTACTCGCTATAAATTCAGCGGTAAAGCTTCCTTTATATTCCTCACTTGCAAAAGTACGTCCGTAGCTCGTTTGTGTTATCCACTCCATTGGTTTTATCAAGCGCCGTTGTAAAAAGTCCTGCAAAGCAGGCCAATTATAAGGCGGCCTAAATGGCAGGGTTAAAGTGAGTTTTGACGTTGGTTTTTTATCGCCACTGCGCAGCTTCGAGGGAGCTATATTTAACTGCTGTAAAAATGCATCATTAAAACGCCTAATGCTTTTAAAGCCTGCGGAAAACGCTATTTCGGTAAGGGGTAAGTGTGTTTCTTGAATCAGTTTTTTAGCAAAGTGGCATTGGTTAAATAATCGATATTGCGTAATCGACACGCCAAAATACTGCTTAAACAACTGCCTTAAATAACGACTACTTACACCTAAACGAGCTGCTAATTTTTCGCAATCGTGCTCGTCATTTTGATCTATTAACTGTTTTGCTCTAAGTGCAGTCGTTTTTGTACCCTGCCATGCTGCGCTGCCAGGGGCACTATCGGGCCTGCAACGAATGCAGGGCCTAAAACCATCTTGCGCCGCGTTATGGGCAAACTGATAATAAGTAACGTTTTTTTCGTGAGCCGTTGGTGCAGGGCAAATAGGTCTGCAATAAATACCGGTACTTTTTACCGCTACGTAAAAAAGCCCGTCAAAACGAGGATCGCGACTCTGACGTGCTTTTTGCCAATGTGAAGTGTCCATAAACGGCTCTATAAGTTAACCTAATAAAGCCTAGCTTATACAAAAAAAACTGTATTACTAGCCATATTCGGCACTCAACCAATAGCCAATAAATAGCGATTTTGTACTTCTTGCCAATTAATTACATTATAAAATGCAGCAATATAGTCAGGACGCTTATTTTGATACTTCAAATAATAGGCATGCTCCCATACATCAAGTCCCAAAATAGGGATATTTCCCTGCATTAAAGGGCAATCTTGATTAGCACTATTTTCTACAATCAACTTTTCATCCGGCGTTACACATAACCACGCCCAACCACTACCAAATTGGCTAATTGCCGCGGCTGTAAATTGGTCTTTAAATTTATCAAAACTGCCTAGTTGCTCATTAATAACCTGAGCCACAATACCTTCAGGTTCACCTCCTCCTTGTGGGCTCATTATCTGCCAAAATAAGCTGTGATTAAAATGCCCTCCTACATGCTCTTGTACTGCTTTTTGCAAATTACTAGGCAGGCTGTTTATTCCCTTAAGTAATTTTTCAGCATTTGCGGTTGCATATACAGTATCTGCTAAAGCAGCATTGGCTTTATTGATATACGTTTGATGATGCAATGTGTGGTGAATATGCATAGTTTTGCTGTCTAAATGAGGCTCAAGCGCATCATATTCATAATCAAGTGCTGGCAATGTAAACGCCATAAATTACTCCTTTATTTTAATGTAGCAGGCTGTTTTTTGAGTCTTTAGAGCATAAGCAAAAATTCACTTGCTCTATTAGCTCAGGTAAAAAATGATAACGTCTTGCAAATGATACAAGTTCAGAGGAAGTTTTAATGTAATGATGCTTACTCACTTTTTGTATATCGTAATGAGTATGCTTAATTAATGAAGAGAGTGTTAAGTGTACTTCGCATAGCCATTTGCATGCATTTTCAGGCTGTTGCATAGCTATATAAGTATCAGCTAAATTATGTGACGCAACAACAAGTGCGGGTATACAGTGCTCAATAGCATGAATGACAGTGTTATTAATCTGAGCATATAAAAACTGCTGAAGAAGATGATCTGCAAGTGTTTTAGCTAATAAGTATTTATCGCGGGCTTCGAGAAGTGCACCTTGTTCAAATGCATAATTACCTTGCATTATATTCGACTGCCAAGGGCTTAATGCTTGATCAAGATAAAGTAAATCTGAGTGGGGTTGTTTTTGACTTGAGATCATATAATCATCTGCACGTTTATTTATGAGTGTGTATTTAACTTACACACCCACAAAACTAAATGCAAATGATTTTCATTAACTATTTAGCGAAGTCTAATAATTCCTGCCCTGTTAAGCGATATATAATCCATTCGTTTTGAGGCTTTGCACCAATGCTATTGTAAAAATCGATAGCGGGTTTATTCCAATCAAGCACTACCCATTCAAAACGCCCACAGTTATTACTAATCGCCTTATTAGCTAAGTGCTTCATAATGGCTTTACCTGCGCCATTGCCACGGCTATCTGGGCTTACGTATAAATCTTCAAGGTATAGGCCATTTTTACCTAACCAGGTAGAGTAATTATAAAAATATACCGCAAAACCAATTGGCTCATCACCTTCTAAACAAATTATGCTGTGCGCAGTTGCACCTTCACTAAACAGAGTATCTAATATTGCCTGCTCGTCTGTTTTTACTGCATCAGGTTCTTTTTCATATATGGCAAGTTCGGTAATAAAGTGCAAAATTGTTTTTGCGTCACTTGGTTTTGCATCACGTATTATAACGGGTTGGCTCATTGTATTTTTACCTTAAATATACTGCTCTAATTTATCTTTTAAAATATCTAATTGAATAGGTTTACTCAAGTAGTCATCCATTCCAGCTGTTATACAACGCTCTTTATCTGAGTTCATTGCATTTGCGGTGATAGCGATTATTTTAATGTTTTTATGCTGTATGCCCGCCACGCCTTTACGAATAGCAGCGGTTGCAGCAAAACCATCCATAACAGGCATTTGGCAATCCATAAGTACGAGCTTAAAATATCCTGAATCATGCGCTTCTAATATATCAATCGCTAATTGGCCATTCCCAGCAATAGTAACGTCACAATTAAGCTTTTTGAGCATTAATTTAGCCACCTGTTGGTTAATTGGATTATCTTCCACCAGTAGTATTTGGGAAGACTCCTGCATCTTTTCTTTTTTAAGTGACGAAATATAGCCTGACGTAACAAGTGGGAGCGCCTCGCCTGCATCATTACTCGTTATAACCGACAGTGCAGAAATTAAATCGGCAGTGGTTACTGGTTTAGGAAAATATGCCTGAAAGCCAGCATCAGAATAACGCTGCGCGCCTTCCATACCTGCAATACTAGTCATCATTACAAGTGGCATTGATTTATAATGTTCATGTGCTTTTAGTGCTTTACACAGCTCTATGCCATCCATTCCTGGCATTTGCATATCAAGCACTGCAATATCATACATGCAATTTTTATCTTTATAGTGCTGCGCGCACATATCAAGTGCTTCATGTGCATCACATGCGAGTGCAACCTTAGCGCCCCAATGTTCAAGCTGTTGTGAAATTACAATTCGATTTGTCTCGTTATCGTCAACAACTAAAACTGTTAGCTCTTCCATATTAATATTAGGAATATAACGCTCTTTTTGATCTCCCGGAGTTAGCATTATAGTGGCGGTAAAGGTACTCCCTTTACCTGCTTCACTTGTAAGAGAAATTGCTCCTCCCATTAACTCACAAAGCTGCTTACAAATAGCCAGCCCTAAGCCACTGCCCCCGTATTCACGCGTTGTTGATGCATCGACTTGAGAAAAAGGGGTAAATAACTGCTGTTGCTTTTCTTCACTTATTCCTATGCCTGAATCTTTTATACTTGCAACAAATTCTAAACCTTGAGCCACTTTATTAATTTTAGCGCTTACAACAACCTCACCCTTACTCGTAAACTTAACGGCGTTACTCAGCAAATTAGTAAGTACTTGTCGAATCCGCCCAGGATCTCCGCATAACTGCGAAGGCTCTAGCGCTACCAAATCTAAAATTATTTCTATACCTTTTTCTTGAGCAGTCAATGCTTGTGCGGCAGCAACTTCGCCGATTAAATCACGTCCATTAAAGTTAATCTCTTCAAGTTCAATTTTACCCGCTTCGGCTTTAGAGAAATCTAAAATATCGTTAATTACACCCAATAAAGAGTGCGCACTTGTTTTGGCTATACCTACTTTTGTTTCTATTGGTTTAGGGAGTGACTCTAATTGAACAAGTTCTAGCATACCGAGTACACCATTCATTGGCGTTCTTATTTCATGGCTCATGGTTGCTAAAAATTGGCTCTTCGCAATGGCTGCATCTTCTGCTTTTACAAGGGCTACTTTTAACTCCTCACTGATTACTTTTCGTTGCTGAGAAATTAAAGTACTTCCCACTAAAGTAGCCAATGATCGAAGATACGTTTCTTCGCTTTGTGTCCAATTGTGATGTTCGCCTACCGTTTCAGCGCATAAAATACCTAAATTACCATCACCAGTTGCTATTACTGCATCAAGCATCGATTTAATATTTAATGGCTTTGTATACGCTTCTATAAAATCAACAGTTGCTGGATGGGTATAAACATCATCAATGGCTACTAAGTTTTGCTTATAAATGGCGTTATAATATGCAGGATAGTCTTTAGCAGTTAAAACAGCATCTGTATCTACAAACCCTTGTCCATCTATGTATAAACTATGACATGTCATTACATCTCGTTGATCGTTAAAAATCCATACCGACGCACGTGCAACATTTAGCACTTCGCACATAGATTTAACGGCTAGCTTTTTAACTTGCTCTACATCACTATTTTGCACTTCAGGTGCGACTGTAAGCGCGGCTAAATTTTTGTTATAGCGGTTTGCTTTTTCGCTTTCGAGTTCAAGGCGCTTATGTGCATCAATACTTTGAAATGAGCCAAAAACACGTACGCATTTACCATCTTTAAGCTCTGCTTGGCCCATTGATTTAACCCAACGCTCTTGCCCCGAATAGGTCAAAATAATAAGCTCTACACTCCAGCTTTCACCTAAAGTCACAGCGCATTCAAATAAGGTACTTATAGTGTCTCGGTGTATTCCTGGTTTATAAAAATCAATAGCAGTATCTATCCTCGGCTCAAATCCCTCTGGTACTTCGTGGATAACTTTAACTTCATCAGACCAATAAAGAGTATGCGCATCTAGGTCCATCTCCCATGCACCAATCTGGCCTTGCTTACTCATTGATTCAAGCAGGCTTTGCTGACGATTTATTTTTAATTGTGTATTGTAACGTTCTGTAATATCTAAAATAAATCCATCTAAATACAATATATTGCCATCATCTGCGTAAATCGCTTGGCCTTTTTCGTTTACCCAATGCAAAGAGCCATCGCGGGCTTTAATTCTATACTCAACAGACCATGACTGCTTAGCGCTAACACAACGGACAATTTCATCTTTTATTTTTTGAGAATCGTCTTCACATATTAAATCAAAGAAGCAAAGGTCTTCATTGTGTATCAACTCATCGGGTGAATAACCGGTTATTTCACTCGCTTGCTCGCTCATGTAAAGCATGCTTAATTTGTCATCAAACTTACATCGATAAATTATGCCAGGGATATTTGATACCAAAGATGCAAATCTGTCTCGGCTTCCTTGTAGCTCAAGCTCTGTAGATTTTCGATCTGATATATCTAAATGCGTACCGATCATGCGTTTTGGAGAGCCATCGGTATTCCACTCAACTATTTTTGCAGTATCGAGAACCCAAATCCAATGCCCATTTTTATGTTTCATGCGGGCTTCACTAACATAATAGTCAGTCTCGCCGGAAAAATACGCTTGAAGTTTTTTCTCCGACATAGCTAAATCATCAGGGTGAGCGTAGGTATACCAAGTATCTATAGTACAAGGTTCAATATCACTGAGCTTGTAACCTATAATCTCGGCCCAGCGGTTATTAAATGTCACATTTTTAGTATCAATGTACCAATCCCAAATACCCACTGCTGTTGAGTCAATCACTAGTTGTAGCTGTGTTTTGTGCTGTTCAAGCTCTAGCTCTTGTAACTTAAGCGCTGTAATATCGGTACGAATAGCAATATAGTTTTGTGGTATACCGTTTTCATCTAAAAATGGTGCAATGGTGGTATCTACCCAATAAAAACCACCATTTTTAGCTTTATTACAGATTTGCCCGTTCCATACATCACCGCGTTTAAGCGTTTTGTACATATTTTTAAAGAATTCTTTTTCGTGTTTACCTGAATTTAATAAGCGATGATTTTCGCCTATTAATTCATGTTCGTCGAAACCACTGATCTCACAAAACTTCTTATTTACAAAAGTAATAGTGCCATGTAAGTCAGTTACCGCAACAATGGCATGTTCATCTAATGCACTTTTTTGTTCTGCTAATTGTTTTAATGCAATTTGAAGTGCCGAACGTTGTTTTTGTAATATACTTTGTTGTTCTTCTTTTACGGCTACTAACTTACGTAAGCCCAATGAAAGCTGATTAAATTCAATGCTATCGTTTATTATTGGAACTTTAACTAAATCGCCTTTTGTAATATTTTCGACAATTTTAGCTAAGTTAATTAAAGGCTGAGACAGCCGGCGACCAAACCACCACGACAACGTTAATATCAGCAGTAAGGCACCTGAATTAGTTAATACAGCGAGCTGCTTATAATAATTAGCACCTTGTAGTGCAACTTCTTTTGGTTTTGATACAAGTAGCTGCCAGCCAGACTCATTTAAAAACTCTAATGAATTAATATACCCATATAAAGTGACTTCATTTTTATCAATATAAGAAAAAACACGTTGTATTGGTGAGCCATTTTGAGAGAAAAATGATGGTTGGGTATCGTCTGAAATATTACTTTTTTGAATTTTATTATTGTGCATAACATAAAATGTTATGTCTTTATTAGCAGCGTGTATTTTACTTAGATTATTTAATAAGCCATTTAAATTTATATCTGCAAGCAATATTGCTTGTAGCTTATTTTCATCATTTAATATCGGTAAGCCAATAATATGATATTCACGCCCTGAGGCAGTCATTGACTGGAATTGGATTTTACCTGTATTTATAATCCCAGAACGTATGTTATTAAAGCGCGGCTCTTTAATAACATTTAAAAAAGGTGATGAAGGTAGTGAATTAACGAGGTTTACATCAATAAGCTCTACATGATTAACAAAGTCATACTGCTCAATAAATTGATTAATTAATTTTTGCTTTTTATTGGGGCTGATATCAAATTGTGATCTAAGCAAATATAAATCTTTAACATGGTCTGTAAACCAAATATCAGCAAATTGCTTACCTATATTATTAAGCTCGTTAAGTTCAGTGTCTGCATTTTGTTTAAGCGTGCTATTTACATGTTCAAGACTAAACCACGTAAGTATACAAAGTGGCCCTAAGGCTATAATTATAAAGGTTATAATTAACTTACTTCGAACAGACTGTCCTTTATCTGTTAATTCACCAAAGTTTAAACCTTTGTCCATGCTTAATATCCAGCAACTTATAATCATTTAATATTACTTACATTAATGCACTAAATATATAAAGACGCAAGTTTTGAGCGGTAAACTCCTTAAAAACTGGGTATTTAGCGTTACAATCTTAAATTCACATTTTTTAAAAAATACGCCTTTATTACTAACTTATAATTACGCTTGCTTACGCTACAACTTCTGTAGCTGTTTTAAACCCCTCGTGATATAAGCAGTATTTAATCAATGCGTTTGAGGGCATTATGGCGCACGATCACTCACATAGTCATGTAGACGAAAACCAAAGCAATAAACAGCTCACCGTCGCTGTGGTTATTAATGTATTGCTAACCGTAGCCCAAGTTATTGGCGGGATATTTTCGGGCAGTTTGTCACTAGTAGCCGATGCCCTTCATAATTTAAGTGATGCTGCTGCTATATTTATAGCCTTGGTTGCACGTAAAGTTGGTAATAAACCTGCTGACGCCACTCATCATTTTGGCTATAAACGCGCTGAAATACTTGCCACACTTTTTAATAGCAGTACATTAATATTAATTGGCGTGTATTTAATTTTTGAAGCCATTTCGAGCTATTTAAACCCTCAACCAATTAATGGCTGGATAGTTGTGTGGGTGGCAGCAATAGCGTTGGTAATTGATTTAGCAACAGCATATTTAACCTACCGAGCGGGAGCAAATCACAGTATAAATATAAAAGCGGCCTTTATTCATAATGTATCAGATGCAATGGCATCTATTGTTGTTATTATTGCAGGCACCTTAATTATTTTATACCAATGGTATATTGTTGATTTAATTGCCACTGTGCTTATTTCTATCTATGTAATTTATCATGGCATTTTACTATTAAAGCAAAGCTGCAAAATTTTAATGCAAGCAGCGCCTAACAACATTGATACACACGCAATATCACATGCTATTAGCAATGAATTTAATATCGAATCGGTAGTTAGCATTAAGCTTTGGCAACTAGATGATAAAGAAAATTATTGTGAGCTTGTTATTAGCACTCAGCACTTAATTAATTTGCCAACAATAAAAAGCTTTTTACACGACAATTTTAATATCGAAAATTGCATAATAGAGATCCGACCAATCGCAAATTAAAGCCCAATTTAATGTTCTTAATAACAAGCTAAACCAAATACATAACTATTTAATTGAAAACAGCTCGTATTATCATTTACAATATTGCCATTAACTCATAATGAGATACCGTTTTTGAAACTTTGGTTACGTAGAATTCATTTAGGCCTTGCCCTTATTAGCGGACTATTTTTATTAATAGTGAGCTTAACCGGTGCTGTTATGATTTACGCAAAAGATATACAGCACTTAATAGAGCCTGCAAAATGGCAAGTAACACCACAAGAAAATTTAATGCCTTACGATGAACTCATACAAAATGTACGAGCTCAAACTAAGCAAAAAATCACTTTTTTTATGCCAGAGCAAGCACCGGACGCCGCATGGCAATTTAGGTTAGCCAATAAACACTATGCCAGTGTTAATCCCTACTCAGGGAGTGTACTAAACGTCTATGAATCAACAGATACTATTTATGGGTTTGCGATGGGATTGCATCGCTGGCTGTTGTTTGAAAACAGTAAGGGTGAAAAAACCTTTCGAAATTGGATGTCGGTATGTGCATTGCTACTTTTAATAAATGTATTACTCGGCTTTTATTTATGGGTAAAGCCCAAAAACAGAGTTAAACGTTTAGCTATAAAACCAAAAGCCAAATTTAGAGTGCTCATGTATCAATTACATACAGTGCTTGGTGTTTACTTTTTTATACCGCTTATGCTTATTGCCTTTACTGGCATGGCATTTAACTGGAAAACACAAACTCAATCTGTATTAGAATTTGTAACGTTTAATAAAGTAGAACAAAGACCTGAAGCGCCAAAAATAATAGCCCCTTCTCAAGCTGCGTTAAACTACAATCAAGCAATTAAAAATGCAGAGAACGTATTTCCGGATGGTAAAGTATATAGAATTTACTTACCTAAAAATGATGACGAAGTAATTGCACTGAGAATGCAAAACCCTGGCGAAAGCCACGCTTACAGCTGGGTTTGGACTAACCCATTTACTGGTAAAGTATTAAACTCATTTGACGCCAGTAAAACCAACTTCACAACACAAGCATGGAACTTTAAGTATAAGTTTCACATTGGTGATTTTGCAGGTCCTATTGTGCAGTTTTTATGGTTATTAATAGCCCTTTCACTCGCATTTTTTATTGTAAGCGGTGTATATTTTTGGTTAAAACGCCATAAATGGAAATAAATCTCATTAACACTTGCGTCATTAGTTGATAATAATTACCATTACGTAAATTATTATCAACTAAGACACCCCATGTTAAAAACTTCGCTTTGCCTTATTGCTGTTGCAATAAGTACTAACACGTTAGCAAATGAAAATAATAAAAATGAATACACTTCTGATCAGTTAGAGCATGTCATTGTATCTGGCAGCCGCATATCAGAAAGCATTGACGAAGTACCTGCCTCGATTACCGTTATTAGTCAGCAACAAATACAACAGCATTTAAAAGTAAGCTCAGAGCTGGGAAGTTTACTCGCGCAAATGGTTCCTGGCCTTGCCCCAGATACTGGCAGTTCAAGTAATTCAGGACAAACACTACGCGGCCGTGCGCCTTTAATAATGATTGATGGTGTACCGCAATCAACCCCTCTTCGTAATGGTTCTTTAGGCGTAAAAACGTTAGACGCCAGCGCAATAGCGCGCATTGAAGTCATAAAAGGCGCAACGTCTATTTATGGTAATGGTGCCTCAGGTGGCATTATTAACTACATAACAAAACAAGCGCGTAGTGATGGAAAACCTGAAGGTGAAATAAGTATTTCAAGCCGCTTTAGCGCTGTTAAATTAGCAGAAAGTGGCGGCGGTAGAATAGCGGCTTCAGTAAACGGAAAACTCGATAAACTAAGCTACCTGTTAACGGCAAGCTATGAAGAAAACGGCGTACAACGCGATGCAGAGGGCGATATTTTAGGCTTGCAATATGGTTTATCAGACTCTGAAACTCAAAACTATTTTACCAAACTAACTTATGATTTTGACGACGAAAAGCAACTGCAGTTTAGCTATAACTTTTACAGTTCACAGCAAAAAACTGATTTAGGCGATGCTACTGGCTATGGCAATATAGGGGAAAAAACATACGCTATACACGTCCCCTTAGAGCTTCAAAAACAAGGTAAACCGCAAGGCCCAGAAGGCAACGAAAATATAACCCTAAAATATGTTGATTACGCGTTGTTTGAAAACACACAAATGACCCTCGATCTGTATAAACAAAATATAGAAAACGTATTCTTTTTCTCAACCGCTTTAGCCAATCTTGATGAAGGTTATAGCGGTGGTCAATCGGTTATTAAATCAGATAAGCAAGGTGCAAGAGCTACATTTAATAGCCAGTTTGATTTTGAAAACGTAACAGCCACCCTAATCTATGGTATTGATGCCTTAAACGATAAAACATCGCAACCTTTAGTAGATGGCCGTGTGTGGGTGCCAGAAATGGACATGGAAAGTGTGGCTGGCTTTTTACAAACCAAATGGGTAATAAACGACGACATTATTGTAAAAGCGGGTGTAAGAAACGAAAGCATTGATTTGAGCGTAAGTGACTACCAAACGCTAAAACTTTGCAAAACCGCATCGCAATGTTCAGTACCATTAAATGTGCGTGGCGACACCATTAATTACGATGCAACAACCTATAATGCCGGTATTAAATATAACTTAACAGATGCCTTTAGCCCGTTCTTTAGTTACTCACAGGGCTCTGATATTTCTGATATTGGTCGCCTACTTCGCGCAGCAACCGTTGACGATATTGCACTTATTCAAACACAAGCCTCAATAATCGACAATTACGAAGTTGGTTTTACTTCACAGTTTGAAAACGTGCGTTTTGAATTTGCTCTTTACAGAAGTACCTCAGAGCTTGGTACAAGTAATGAGTATAATGAAGTAACGGGAGTTTACGAACCTGTGCGTGCACCACAAGAAATATGGGGTTACGAAGGGTTAGTTAATTACACTATTACCCAAGATCTTAAGTTAAGCGCCACATATAGTTACGTAGAAGGTAAAAACACCGAAGCTGATGACTATCTAGGCGCAAGCCAAATTAGCCCACCTAAAGCAACAGCGAATGTAACGTGGCAAACAAATGACGAGCTATCGCTTGCAATGAGCTTTTTATATGTAGGCGACAGAAAGCGCTTTGATAAAAATGCACAGGGCCAATACTCTGGCGATCAGGGCCCTGTTAGTAGCTACAACACATTCAACTTAAGTGGCCAATACAATGTTAACGCCAAGTGGAGTGGGTATTTTGGAATAGAAAACCTATTCAATAGTGATTACTACCCTGCCCGCGCACAGGCTTACACCTACGGTGGATATAACATTAAAGGATTAGGCACAACCGCAACGCTGGGTGCTAAATATCAATTTTAACAAATAAGCGCACGTTATAGGCATGCCCTGCATGCCTATATGCTCAACAAATCCCGCATAAATAAACGTCTCGCTTTTTCCTATCAATCATGATCTTGTATTAGATGCTAATGCAAATAAAAAACTGTCCATAAACCAAGCAGTAACGCAAACTTAAATAAGAATCAAAACCAATAGTAACGCAATGATTTTTATAGAGAAAACTTGCAATATAGGCTATTTGTACTACACTGCATACAATTGAAATAGTTAAGGCGATTTATCATGAAAGGTAATCAAAAAGTAATCGATGCGTTTAATACATTGTTAGCTAACGAATTAGCAGCAATCGATCAGTATTTTATACACTCGCGCATGTATGACGACTGGGGTTTAAACAAACTATACGAACGCCTTAACCACGAGATGGAAGAAGAAAAAGATCACGCAGACTGGCTTATTAAGCGCATCTTGTTTTTAGAAGGTGTACCAAATATGACTAAGCGCCGTGATTTACTTATCGGTAACGATGTAAAAAGCATGATGCAAAACGATTTAACACTAGAGCTTGAAGTAGTTGCTTGTGTTAAAGACGTCATCGCAATATGTGAAGAACAACAAGATTATCAATCTCGTAGCATTTTAGAAAAACTGTTATTTGATACCGAAGAAGACCATGTTTACTGGTTAGAGCAACAACTTGGCTTAATTGATAAGATTGGTTCTGAAAATTATCATCAAGCACAAATGGCTTAGTAGGAGCATATTATGAAAGGCGATAAAGACGTTATTGCAGCGCTTAATAAAGTACTCGCTAATGAGCTTGTTGGTATTAACCAATACTTTTTACATGCACGCATGTTTAAAGATTTTGGTTTCACTCAACTAGACAAAGCAGATTACAAAGTATCAATTCAAAAAATGAAAAACGCCGATCGTTTAATCGAACGTATTTTGTTTTTAGAAGGCTTACCAAATCTTCAAGATTTAGGCCGATTACGTATTGGTGAAAACAGCGAAGAAATGATTGCAGCTAACATGAGTTTTGAACTTGATACTATTGGCGAGTTGCAAAGCGCAGTAAAACTGGCTGAAAGCAAAAAAGATTACATTACCCGTGAAGCCCTTGACCACATTTTAAATGAGCAAGAAGAGCAAATTGATTGGTTAGAAACCCAACAATTGCTTATTAAAAATACGGGTATTAAAAACTACTTGCAGTCTCAACTGTAAATAGTAACAAGCATAAAAAAAGCAGCTAAAAAGCTGCTTTTTTTATATCTAAGTTTTTATATGTAATTAAGCAACTTGATCCGTTACATCCGCAATTTGAATAAGTCTGCGATTAAGGATCTTTTTAGTACAACCACAACACTTACCGCATTGGCTGCCTACTTTAAGCTCTTTGGTTAATTCACGCATGGTCGTTGCACCATCGTCAATTGTTTGCTCAATTTTTTTATCAGTCACACCGTGACAAAGACAAATATACATGAATACAAACCACTCTCAATTTCATTTAGTGCGTACATAATAATCTAAACGAAAATGGTTATCAATTGTTATTTAGCTAATATGTATTATTTAAAAATTTTTTTGGCCAGTGCCACTTAAATTGAGAATTCGCGGCAGCTTGAGAATAGTTTGAATTTTAAGCAAGGTGTGGCACTCAGATTGAGATTTATTAATTAAAGTTCACCTTAAATCTAAGTAAGATTAGGTTTAGGTAAATATCTGAATGGTTGAGAATTAATTACTCTAGGCTTTGAAAAGATTAATGTATAAATTCGGAATTTACGGGTCGGTTATTTCCGGTTTATGCCAGTGTAGGTCGGATAAGCGAAGCGCCATCCGACACAGTAAAATACCTTGCCAATTATTATCAACATTTTATGTTGTCGAGTGGCTGGAGAGTGCCAATTGCAGACATTGAAAGCCTTGCTGAGCGAAAAATAACTTAGCTATAATCGCGTGGCGATGACCCACTTTTATTTTTACGTTTAAGCAACTGTAAGGGTTTTTTTTCATCTCCATTACATAGTATTGGTTTGATAAGACCTATCCATAACTTCAGGCGATATATTATTATTTCGATGAAAACCCACAATGCGATTAACTTTCAATTTTTCACTTCTCAAAAATTCTATAAATTGTTTACTGTAACTTGGCAGTACATTAGCAATGGTGTTATCAAAAGCGACTTCTAAAAAATCAGTTTGATATACGATGCCATCGTGCTCAAAATAAGCGAAGCTTTGGCGTTTTGAACGCGCATTTTCTAAAACATAAAAGCGTACATTATTAATAACCTGTCTATTTTTAATCTCTTCAAAGTTGAATTTATGTATTTTGTCATTAAATCGAGGAAAAGCCTTTATTGCTTTGACAGTATAAGCGTCTGCATAAATCTTGGCACCTTGTTCTACAAAGGGTAGAAGACCTAAAATATGGTCGCTATATGGATGAGTAACAAAGACCGCAGTAATTTTTTTATCTGGGAATCGTTGCTTAATTGTGTCGATAACTTGATTTGACGATTTACTATTTTTTGATGCACCAAACACTGTAATATCATTATTATTTATTTTAAACAGTATATTTCTTAAAGCAGAACCGTCTGTAACAAGGTAAAGGTTTTTGGTTATAGATGTTGTTGTTAAAGCTGAACTATTATCTGATACACTTTTGTAGTAATCACTTGGAAGCCTTAGCTTTTCTGTTTCAATTAGTTCTATCTTTTCAAAATTTTCAATTCTTGTTATAAAGCTAGGGGTAGTATCCCCATTGTATTTCTTAATGAGAGAGTGGGCGAAATAGTAACCATTAGTATATCTATAATCATCGTATAGATAGATTCGTTTTCTATTTTTATTGTTGATTGATATTAACTGTAAAGGCTTAGTGTTAAATACATATTCTATTGTTATTTTTTCGGATGTTTGATGAATTAACGTTACTTTTCCAGATTGGGAGCCTTGTTGAAATTCTATTTTTCCTTTGATATTCGTTTCGCTAATTAATGGCATGATAGCAAAGAAGTCTAAATTCATTAAAGTTAGGTTTTTATAACGGTTAAAGCTATTCATGTTTTGTTTAATTACACTTTTTCCTAAAGAAATTCCATTGCGCTCATAACGCAAACTTTCTTTACTATTTTGGAAATGTACTTCGTCAAAATATAAGCCGCCAGTAAAGAGATGAACTACATTTTGATAGTAATGCTGATTATTAATATCAATATCCGTAACCTTAAAAGCCTTATATCGAGTGGGTGCTTGAAAGTCCCAAGACTGGAATGGGTCACTTCGCCCTAGATAGCTATGAGTTAAAGAAAATACTTTTATAGAAGATGTATTTTGGTAGTGAGTTTTTAGCGTATTAATGAAAGTTGTAGCTTCACTTGCGCATGCAAGTTTTGTAACTGCAAGAAATAAAAAAATGACACTTTTTATGTACTTTCTCACTGAATAATCCCTTATATCTAGTTAAATATTTATTTACAAGATAGCATAAATAAACAAACAATCCCCCGCCCTAAAAATTAACAACAAGTTGAACTAGATTTAACCTCAATAAATAATAAATTATTTAAAAGAGTAAACGTCTGCTTATCGCTCATACCTGAATTTTTTTGTAGCGAGCTAAGCTTAAAACTCCATAAACACCGGAGTACAACTAATGCATCAGTTAACAATATATCAGCCTAAAGAGCCTTGGAATAAAAATAAGCTTGTAGGACAAAAGTTACCACTAAAATTACAGCAAATATG
>NZ_JADYXH010000027.1:0-41467 GCF_015864395.1 Pseudoalteromonas sp. SWYJZ12 | reverse complement strand
GTTGCTCTACCAGCTGAGCTAAGTCGGCACACAAAACTGTGTGCTAAGGCACGTTCAATTTTAAAGATTGAGAACTTAAAGTAAATGGTGCCTCGACGCGGAATCGAACCACGGACACGAGGATTTTCAATCCTCTGCTCTACCGACTGAGCTATCGAGGCACATAAACTGTGCTAATTAATTGTTATACTTTACAATTAACTTTAAATAAATGGTGCCGACTAACCGAGTCGAACGGTTGACCTACTGATTACAAGTCAGTTGCTCTACCAGCTGAGCTAAGTCGGCACACAAAACTGTGTGCTAAGGCACGCGTAATAATGTTTAAACTGTTGATTAAACACCACTACTTTAATAAATGGTGCCTCGACCCGGAATCGAACCAGGGACACGAGGATTTTCAATCCTCTGCTCTACCAACTGAGCTATCGAGGCACTTAAACAGTGCTAATTAAAAATCTTAAAGGATTTTTAATGCAATCCCCACTCATCTCTAGCGACTGAGCTATCTGGGCGTGCGGCGTATTAAACGAGTTTTGCCCTTACAAGTCAACTTTTTTTTTCTTCTTTATAACTGTTTGAACGGTTTTCAGACAACTCAGTACGTTTTTTATTAATAACGTTCATTTTTACCACAAAGCAGACTATAGCTATAAATAAATATAACTAAATCAGACTAAAAACGTAGTGAATTATTTTTCGTAAATGTTACGATTACTGCAATAATACAATAAAGACTTATTGTATTTAAATATACCAACCAGGGAACGTTAAATGCAGAGTAAATTCTCTTCACCGGTAAAAGGCCTACTGCCTCTTTTTTTGATCATTAATATTGCTGTAACAGCACTTGCTATTGTTGCCCATTCATTCTACGCGCAAACTGAAGTTAGCACAGCGCAACCCAAACCACCTGTTAATATCGTAACGCTCGCCGATAGATTAGATTTGCCTATGGTTGATGCATTAACTATGTATGGTCAAGGTAAAGTAAAACAGTTACTTGATTTAACCTCCTTATTAGACGCTGATTTTGAATATACTCTATATCGCTTCAATGCTACATCAGATACTCAGTTGGTATATAGCAGCAGTAAACCAGCCACCGCTTCTATTAAAACTGAAAGGCACTTAGTAGAAGAAGGTATCCTGCATCACCTACTATTGTTAAACGATCAGCCCATTGGCGAGCTTATCATTAAGCAAAATTTACCTGCCACACCTTTAAGCACTCAAGATTCTCAAGTAATTGCTTATATAATTGCTATAGCGTGTGTTGCTGCATTATTTATACTTACTTTAATGTTTAATATGTACGTTAATACTCGCTTACGTAAAAGTACTGACATTCTTACGCAAGAGCTGCAGGCAATCACCGACGATGCTAATTACAATAGTAATGTTGACGAGCAACTCGATATTGGCTTAGGTGTAGTTGCAAAACACATCAATCTATTATTGCAAAAAGTACAAAGTGCAATGAGTGAGAGTGATGCTGCACAAAAAGAGCTTTATAAGTTACAAAATAGTCTAGAAGGCGAAGTACAAAATCGTACTTTAGCGCTTGAGCAAGCCACATTGAAAGCTGAACGAGCAAGCGAAACTAAAACAACCTTCCTCGCAACAATGAGTCATGAAATAAGAACGCCGATGAACGGGGTTATAGGGACTATTGATTTACTGCGCCAGACCGAACTTGATGGCGCCCAGCATCGCTTAAGTACGATTATTCGTGAATCAGCATTTTCGCTATTGAGCATTTTGGACGATATTTTAGACTTCTCTAAAATTGAGGCTGGAAAGCTAAATATTGACCCTATCCCGTTTTCGGTAACTGATACTATTGAAGAAGTTGCTCGTGTGCTCTCATCTGTTGCTAAAAAACGTGAGCTTGATTTAGAGCTAGCAATAGCGCCAGATATTCCTATAAACCTTACCGGTGATAGTGTACGTGTACGTCAGGTTCTTTATAACCTATGTAGCAACGCAATTAAATTTACGAGCACTGATGAAAAAACTCAAGGCCATGTAAAAATATCAGTAGAGGTGGTACATAATACGACCGATCACTTTACTTTACGCTTTTGTGTAACTGATAATGGTAAAGGTATGTCGCAAGCACAACTACGCGAAATATTTAACCCGTTTATTCAAGCCGAAAATTCGATTACCCGAGAATATGGAGGGACAGGTTTAGGTCTTTCTATTTGTAAAAGCTTAACTGAGCTTATGCTAGGTACTATTCATGTAACTAGTCATACAGGAATTGGCAGTGAATTTACTGTTGAATTACCATTTAGTACATCGGGAAAAATTAAGTACGCACACAAAGGTTCATTAAATGGTAAGAGGATTATTGTAGTTAGTAATCATCTAGAACGTGAAAAAGTAATGTACCGCTACTTATCGTTTATGGGCGCTAAAATTACTTATGTACATACTGAAGAAGAAGCTGAAGAATATCAGCATGCGCAAGATATTATTTGGGTGGCTGATGGCATAGACAATATGGATAAAACAAACGCGCTGCTAAGACGTTTATTTTATTCATTAGAGGATTATAACCAACAAGTTGTTGTACTAAGCAAGCTTGATGAAGCGGCTATAAATCATAATAATATTTTTTATATTAATGCCTCTCCTTTATGTAAGTCTAACTTTATGCTGTCTATTTTAGTCGCTGCAGGTTTGCATACACCTAAACAAATTAAAAAAACCAAAACACTTAATAACTATTTAAATGTTGAGCAAGCTCGTAAATCAAACAAATTGGTTTTACTTGTTGAAGATAACCTTCTAAACCAACAAGTGCTGACCGATCAATTACACATACTAGGTTTTGGCGTTGAGATAGCAAACAACGGTGAAGAAGGCTTAGATATGTGGAGAAAAGGTGATTACTCACTTATTTTAACCGACTTACACATGCCTAAAATGTCGGGTTACGATATGGTCGAAAAAATCCGTAACGAAGCAGAGCTATTAGAATCAATTGATGCACAGCCTTACATTATTGCTGTAACAGCAAACGCACTTAAAGGCGAAAAAGAGCGTTGTTTAGCCGTAGGTATAAACGACTTCATTACCAAACCTATAGAGCTAAACGCGTTAGAGGACACCTTAAAACGCTGGAGCGATAAGCAAAGCCAAAACCCAAATGTAGTTATTCATCAAACCATGGCGCTACCTATTGATATGGAAGCGGTTGCTAAATATGTAAATGGTGACGAAGCTAAACAGTTACGCTTTTTCAAAATGTATTTAGAACAAAGCCAAGGGCTAATTAAGGGGATTAATTCAGGCGTTATGGTTAACGATTTAGATGAGATTATTGAAGGGTGTCATCAATTAAAATCGATCTCCAAAACGATTGGTGCCCTAACGGTGGCTGAACTTTCAAGTGCATTTGAAGATAAATGTAAAAAAGGTGAACTCACTACCGATGAATTAATAGACTTAAGAGATAAGTTAGAAATTGAATACTCTAAGGCAGCTCAATTTTTAAAAGAACAAATTAAAATCTCTGAGCAAGAAGATGAGTTAAGTGATTAAATAATCGCACACAAAAAAAGGGCTATTTAGCCCTTTTTTAATGTTCAAAATATTATTTTTCAGGCGGTCGATAACCTTCAATTTCCACATCTTTGTTTTCAAACAAAAAGCCAACCATTTGCTCTTCTAAAAATGTGCGGTGCTCTGGGTCCATCATATTTAAATGCTTTTCGTTAATAAGCATTGTTTGCTTATGCTGCCACTGACCCCACGCTTCTTTAGAGATGTTATTAAAAATCTTTTCACCAACTTCACCAGGGTATAACTGAAAGCCAAGCCCTTCGGCTTCTTTTTGTAACTTTTGACAAAATACTGTACGTGCCATGATTGATTCTCTCTAACGCTAAATATGGGGCTATTCTATACTATTGCTGTAATTTGTTTAACCAACTTTTTAGTTGGCGCTGCTAGGCCAACCTCTATTGATTGATCAAGCGGATACCACACTAATTGTTTGTCATTTACTACATCAGGAATTTTCTTAACATTGAGCACATGCGGATTAATCTTCAGCTCAAAATGTGAAAACACATGAATAAACGCTTCAAGCTCTACTAAGTCGGCTTCTAATCCTTGCTGAGCTAAAAACATTTGAAGCTCCTCGTACTCATTAAATTCAAAAAAGCCAAATAGTCCTCCCCAAATACCGCTGTTAGGGCGTTTTTCCATAAGCACTTTATCGCCACACTGAACAATTAACTGATGACAACTCTTCTTCGGCACTGCTTTTTTAGGTTTAGAATGTGGAAACTCTTTTACTTTACCTGCATTAAAAGCACCACAACCTGAATTTAATGGGCAAGCCTCGCAATCAAACCGGCTGCGTGAGCAAACACTCGCACCTAAATCCATCATAGCTTGATTAAATTCGGTGACATTATTTTTAGGTGTTAATTGCTCTGATAAATGCCAAAGCTGGTTTTCGACTTTTTTTACACCGTACCAACCTTCTATCATAAAGTAGCGCGCTAAGACTCGCTTAACATTCCCATCTAAAATTGGATGATGCTGTCCAAGCGACAATGATAAAACAGCCCCGGCAGTAGAGCGCCCTATTCCCGGTAAATCCATTACTTCATCAAGCGTTTGCGGAAATTCGCCTTGGTACTTGTCACGTACTATTTTAGCTGTTTTATGTAAGTTACGCGCACGAGCGTAATACCCTAAGCCGGTCCAGTGATGCAGTACTAAATCTTCATCAGCATCGGCTAAAGCAATAATATCTGGAAAGCTTTGCATAAATTTTTCAAAATATGGGATAACAGTAATAACTTGAGTTTGCTGGAGCATCACCTCAGACACCCACACTTTATAAGGTGTTTTACCCAACTGCCATGGAAGTGTTTTACGCCCATGAAGGTGATACCAATCAACGACTTGATTAGAAAACGAATTAGACTGTTCTTTATTTAAATCCAACATATTGTACTTTTACTGATGCTCAATGGCGGCTCAGTCTATTGTAGTTAATAAAAAGATCAAGCTATAGGGCGTGTAAAACCAGCTAATACTTGTGATTGCGGGCTCGGTCAGGGATAATATGCAACCATTTTTAAACACATTGTTTTTGTCAGGCCAATAATATGAGTGAATCAAGCAACACTAACCTTGAGCAAGCTAAGCAAGAAGGTAAATACATCCGCACCATTCGCAGTTTTGTAAAACGAGAAGGTCGATTAACCAAAGGCCAAGCCGCTGCAATCGAAAAATGCTGGCCAACAATGGGCCTAGAGCATAAAAACGGTATGCTTGATTTAAGCGAAGTTTTTGGCAACAACAACGATGTAGTAGTAGAAATTGGTTTTGGTATGGGTAAATCGCTTGTCGAAATGGCAACAAATGCCCCTCACCTAAACTTTATTGGTATTGAAGTACACCGCCCAGGCGTTGGTGCTTGTTTAATGGATGCCGATGAAGCAGGCATTACTAACTTACGTATTTTTGAACACGATGCAGTTGAAGTACTTGCAGACTGTATACCTAATGAAAGCTTAACAACACTGCAGTTATTTTTCCCTGATCCTTGGCATAAAAAGCGTCATCATAAACGCCGTATCGTACAAACTGAGTTTGTTGAAAAACTAAGAGCCCAACTGAAAATGGGTGGCGTTTTTCATATGGCAACAGATTGGGAAAACTATGCAGAGCATATGCTCGAAGTAATGAATGTAGCTCCTGGTTTTAAAAACCAATCAGAAACAAACGATTATGTTCCACGTCCAGATTTGCGCCCGCTTACTAAGTTTGAGCAGCGCGGACATCGCCTAGGTCATGGCGTGTGGGATTTAATGTTTGAACGTACTGAGTAATTTGTAACTTTAAGCACTCACTTTTATTTTTGATAAAACTAAACATACTGTAAGGCAAAGCCATTTATGAGCGTACTAACCAACCCAAGTTTACTGTTACTTCGTAATAGCGAGGCACTAACGGGCAAATCTATCTTGGTGGTCAACTTTGTTCAAGATGGCTTTTTAACAGAGCTTAAAAAACTTAACCCGCAAAGCAAGGTAACTGCATTTAGCTACAACCATGCTAACGGTGAGTTTGCTAAAAACACCAAAGACGTTGAGATTTGTGTAAATCACACAATACCTGGTAACGGCTACGATTTAGTTATTCTTTACTATCCTAAATCAAAACCTGAGTTATTAATGGCGCTTGATAATATTCGATCTGCTATTACTGATGATGCCGAACTATTGGTGGTAGGTGAAAATAAAAGTGGTGTTAAATCAATTGAAAAGCAATTAGCTGGTAAAGCTGAGTTTAGTAACAAAATTGATTCAGCTAAGCACTGCGTTCTTTACTCATTTGCTGAGATTACCCAGCACCCTGACTTTGATATTACGACCTACCATAAAAAGTTTGTTGTTAATGTTGCCGACACCGAGTTTACAGCTATTAGTGTCCCAGGGGTGTTTAATCACGGTAGTTTAGATATGGGAACGAAAGTTCTACTCGAAAACGCACCGACAATTAAGCAAGGTAGGGTTCTCGACTTTGGTTGTGGCGCAGGTTTAATAGCAACCTTTTTAGGGCTGCATAATCCAGCACTTGAGTTTGTGTGTAGTGATGTAAGTGCGCTGGCAACTTACGCAACACAGCAAACTCTAAAGCTTAACAGCATCAAAGGCGAAGCGATATTAAGTGACGGCCTTAAAAGCATTACCGGTAAGTTTGATTTAATTATTAGCAATCCACCTTTTCATACAGGTATTGCAACCGACTACACAGTAGCAGAAACATTTTTAGCAAATGCAAAACAGCATTTAACTAAAGTAGGAAAGCTGAATATTGTTGCTAATAGCTTTTTAAAATACCCGCCTATTTTAGAAACGCAATTTGAAAGCTACCAAACGGTATTTAAAAATAACAAGTTTGCCGTATATAGCAGCTAGTATTATTTTTAAAAATGCTTGAGTGCAAACGCGCTCAAGCTAACCTTCGCATAAATATAAGAATTAATTTAGCTTTTTTCCTTCATTTTCTCCCGTCTTTGCTAAACTAAAACTCTAAATAATCAAAATTAATTCAGGCGATAACGAAATAATGCCTAAAAAAGTTCATCAAAGTAGCATTCGCAAAGCACTCATAAATTTAATTATGCTTATTACAGCTATTTGCTTGTCGCTATCTATTTCGATATCTACTTATTTAAGCGTAAAAGAGCAAAAGCAATTAATCATTAATAAACTCGTCATACTTTCTGAAATTGTAGCTTTTGATGCTGGTAAATCAGTAGTTGAAGATGATAGAAAAACAGAAGAAAAACGCCTCAAGTCATTTGAAAATATCCCCCTTGTAAAAAACATACATATTTACTCAATAGAAAAAGCATCCCAAAAGCCTGTTTTCTTTATTAGCTTTAATGCAAAAAAAACACCTCCTGTGCCACTGAGAATAGACAGTGTTGATGAGCTAAAAACACCACGAATTACGAGTGACCATATTGAGCTAGCCCGCCCTATTTACGATAACGAACAAGTAGTAGGTTATGTGTATATGCGAGGGAGCCTCGAAAGTTTAGAGACTTATATTGAGAGAAAAATATTAATAGACGTGCTATTAACTCTATTAATTTTAATCGTTGTTTACTTTATTGCTATAAAAGTTCAACGACGTATAGCCAAGCCAATAGAACAGTTAAGCATGCTATTGCAGGATGTATCTAAAAATCATAACTATGATGCACGCGCGCCAATAACCGATGTAAAAGAAATAACCGCTCTTTCAAATAGTTTAAATATCATGCTTACACGTACCAAAAAGCAACTTGAGCGCCACGAAAAAGATAAACAAGAAATAAAACAACTAAACCAGAGCCTTGAAGAAAAAGTAAACCAGCGAACAATCGCTCTCAGAGAAGCAAATCAAGAGCTTTTATCAACCCTTGAGCGAATGCATCAGTACCAAACGCAAATTGTTGAAAACGAAAAAATGGCATCGCTTGGGCAAATGGTTGCTGGGGTTGCCCATGAAGTGAATACACCAATAGGGCTAGGTATTACAGGCTCTACATTACTTCGAGATAAACTGGCAGATATACAGCAAAGCTTTGACGATAAAAAACTTACCTCAAGCCATCTAAAACGCTTTATAGATGAAGGTATTGAAAACTTAGACTTAATTTATCGTAATCTAAATCGTGCCGCAGACCTGATATCTAATTTTAAAAAAGTGGCCGTTATTCAAGATGACGGTGTTAATACCTATATTAATGTACATAAATTAATAAGTGATGTTTTAACATCGATTCAATCTGAACTACTGCCTAAAAAGCCTGTCGTTATTATTAACTGTCCGACCGACTTGGCTATTCATAGTAAGTCTGAACCTCTGCAACAAGTATTTCAGCAGTTGCTTATGAACTCTGTGATTCATGGATTTATAGGTAAAGAAAATAATGAAATTCGCTTTGACGTAGAACTGATAGGGAAAAAATTAACAATAGTTTATTCTGACAATGGTCAAGGCGTTGATAAAAACATTAAAAATAGAATTTTTGACCCGTTTGTAACTTCAAAGCGCGGACAAGGCGCAAGCGGCTTAGGCATGCACTTGGTCTACAACCTAGTAACACAAGCACTTGGCGGAAGAGTTATGTTTGATCTTGAAGAAAAACACGGTGCTCGCTTTATAATTACTATTCCTTAAATAAAGATCACTAAAAAGTGCATATATTTAAAATTTATCCTTGAATTAGCATTTAATGACCTCATTAATGAGGCATGTGATAAGCGCGTAACATTATTTAATTACCTTAAATAAATATTACTAAGCGATTTATGAACTTTTTTATCTTTGCTGTATCACATATATTGATGAAAAGTTAGAAAGTGATATAGTTTTGCTTTGAATTAGTCTGATTATTTTAAATACCTTGTTTGATTGAATGATGTATCAATTATTAAAGGAAAATGGCTTCGACTTTATGATTCAAATGACTACATCTACGTATATATCAATTAAACAGTAGTTTTTGCACTGCCCTTTTTAGTAGACTTTGGACACCCTGCTGTTTTATTTTTATCCAATTTGTTTTTTCCTTGTTAACAAATGGGTATAATCCTATAATCTCTAGTAATCGGTTATAAGTTCATCACCGGTTTTTTATAAATAAAATATTCCAAAAGGTTAATTAATAATGCAAACGCCAGTCATTCTAATCGTAGAAGATGAAGACGTAACTCGACTGAACCTAGTTAGTTTATTTGAAGCTGAAGGGTACAAAGTTATTGAAGCCATTGATGGCGATGATATGCATGACAAGCTTACAAATAACGATGACGTTAATCTTGTAGTTATGGATATCAACCTTCCTGGTAAAAACGGTCTTATTTTAGCCCGTGAATTACGCCAAAAGCGTAAAGTAGGTCTTATATTCCTAACGGGTCGTGACAACGATGTTGACCGTATTTTAGGTCTTGAAATTGGCGCAGATGACTATGTTACTAAGCCATTCAACCCGCGTGAATTAACTATTAGAGCTCGCAACCTTATTACTCGTACTGCTTTAGGCGGTGAAGAGTCAGCACTAGAAACAAATGGTGTTATTACGTTTAACGGTTGGGAACTTGATGAAAATAGCCGTTGTCTTACTTCTCCAAATGGCGACGCTAAACGTTTACCAAAAGGTGAGTACAGAGCACTTCGTTTAATGCTTGATTCTCCAGGTCGTATTTTTAGTCGTGAGCAATTAATCAAGCACATGACAGGCCGTGAGCTTCGTGCAAATGACCGTACTGTTGATGTTACTATTCGTCGCATTCGTAAGCATTTTGAAAGTGATAACTCAACGTCAGAGTTAATCAGCACCATCCATGGTGAAGGTTACCGTTTCATTGGTAAAATTGACGCTTAATTAGAGCTAATTAGTTTTACTCTAATTGCTGTAAAAATAAATGAAGGGCTTTTTGTCCTTCATTTATTTTATCTGCTAAAACATCTAACCACTGCTTTAACACTTCATCAGGCTCATCAATCGCACCATGCTCCATTATTTTGGCATGAAGCTGCACATCATTTAAACCTACCGATCCAGCCGCACCTTTAAGTTTATGCGCTACTGATTCATACTCTTCTCTATCGCCGGCATTTAATGAAGTAAGTAATTCTTGCTGATATTGTGGACTTAGCTTTTCAAATAACTGACTACTGCGTCTAAATACAACCAAGCCCATCGAATTTACAAAGTCTTCTATTGTTTCAATATCTAATAAGTGTGCATCAATGCCCTCTAGCGCTTCTTCACTTACTTTTAGCTGTGGCTCTGTGCATTCACTTTGCTTAATGCCAAATAAGTCAGCCAGCATTTTATCAAGCTTAACTGTGTTAATTGGCTTAGCCAACGCACCTTGTATTGATATACCTTCAAGCTCTTTTTCAGCACTGCGTACATTGGCAGTTAAAGCAACAATAGGTAATTTATCAAAGTGGCTATCTGAACGTATTTGCTTAGCAACCACATCACCGTTTATATCTGGCAATTGCATATCAAGTAGTACTAAATCTAAGTCATCTTCGGTTTCGACAAACGAGAGTGCATCTTCACCGGTTTCAGCCCATAACACTTCATGGCCGCGTTGCTCTAATAGGTTTGTAGCAATTTCGGCGTTAAGAGGCACATCTTCTACTAGTAGAATATACAAACCACGGCCAACATAACTTTGTTCTGTTGGTGCAACACATAAACTAAGCGGTATTTGCACTGTAAAACAACTTCCTTCGCCTTCAGTACTATTTACCGTAATTATCCCTTTCATTGCACTTACAAGTGCCTTGGTTACAGCTAAACCAATACCTGAACCTATTGCGTTAGTGCCTTTTAAATCCGGCGCTTTGTAATACATATCAAATATATGGGCAAGTTGCTCTGGTGGAATACCTTGACCTGTATCTAGTACCTTAATAACTAACCATGGGCCTTCTACGCGATTTTCTCTGCTGCATTCGAGTGTTACTTTACCTTGCTGAGTAAACTTAACGGCGTTGTTAATTAAGTTCCAAACAACTTGGCGTAATCGAGTCGGATCGAGCTGCGCGTAAACATCAAGTATGCCATTGCGCTTAATATCAAACTCAAGCTCTTTTTGCTCTGCTATTAAGCCTGCAAAATTAACTACATCGTTTATAAAGTCTGACACATTAATAGAATTGGTTGCTATATCGAGCTGATCTCTATCTATTTTATCTAAATCTATAATATCGTTAAAAATATTACCGAGTGTTTCAGCACTCGAAAAAATAGTATTGCCCCAACTACGCTGCTGCTTATTAAGCTCTGTATCTAATAACATACGCGTTAAACCAACAATGCCATTTAAAGGAGTACGTAGTTCATGGCTCAGCGTAGCAATAAACTTACCTTTGTCTTTATAGGCAGTTTCGAGTGCTTGTGCTGCCTCTTTACGGCTAGTGATATCACGACCAAAACCCAGTAAACCAATGTAGTCACCGTCATCATTTATAAAAGGTAATTTACGCAGCTCAAACCAACGTGTTTCACCATTTACTTCATAACCTACATCGATAGTCAGCGCTTTATGGCTTTGCTCTACTTCTTTATCGGTTGCTAAAACCTCAGCTAAAAAATGACTCGGGAATATCTGCTCAACCGTTTTTCCTATTAGCTCACTACTTGATTTTCCCATTACCTCTTCAAACATTTTATTACAGCCGGCAAATACACCGTTGTTATCACGGTAATAAAATAAATCGGGAGATGAATCAACGATTGAGCGTTGCAACATACTTTGTTGGGCAAGTTCTTGTTGTGTTTTTTTACGCTCAGCAATTTCTCGGCGCAGCTCTTCAATAGCGCGATGCTTGGCATGAAATGCCATTTTACGCTCATCAATTTCAATATTTAAACGGCTAATGTTGTCTTTTAGGGTTTGGTTTAAGAGTTTTTCCTGTTTGGTTGCGCTATCTAAATAAGCATACGAGGCATCTAATTGACGAATTGAATTAAGTAATACACTTATAATTAAAGGAGAAACTACAGCCGTAAAAAATACCACAGCCAAAATATCAACAAGGTGTAATTCGCCTATCGCAACATAATAAAACATGCTCGATAAAATAAGAGATACAGTTAAAAATAAAGTGTAACAAATAGCTGCGGTTTTAAATTCACCAAATCGCGTTATTGAGCTGGAAAGTACCCGAGCCCAAGGGCTCAAAGAATAATCGGTCATACGTAATTTTATCTCTTAGCTGTGTGCTTAAATATAAAGAAGGCAATGCGCATGTATAAACATACCATTTTCCCAGATTTTAGCATTTTTCTCCTACCACTACCCATGTTGTGCGATAAAAACAGAATTTTTCATGTTTGATTTTGCTCATCTCTTAAACTCATCATTTCAGCAATAAATTATTTAGTGTAAAATGCCCCGCTTTATTATCTCCAAAATACGAGTAGCGCACATGCAAACCAATATGCCAGATATAGCAGACACTGCACCCGCTTTACAAACAGGTAAATTAGACTGGGTTGGCATGGGCGAAATCGAACTGCCATTTATTTTTGAGTCACGAGACTTATCTCCAGTTACAGTAAATGCCAAAGCTCGTGCATTTGTAAATTTGCATAAAGAAGATGCCAAAGGCATTCATATGTCACGTCTATTTTTAGCACTTGACCTGCTTTCAACTGAGCAGCAAGTCAATCCGCAAACAATAGCGCAAGCACTCGATACCTTTATAACTAGCCACGAAGGGCTGAGCGATAAAGCACAAATTGAATTTAAATTTGAACTACCGCTACGCCGTAAATCACTATTAAGTGGTAAAGCGGGCTGGAAAAGCTACCCAGTTGTACTTACCAGTACAATTGAAAATAACATTATTAGCTACGAGCTAACCGTAGATGTTACCTATTCTTCAACATGCCCTTGCTCTGCAGCACTTGCACGCCAGCTTATACAAAACGCGTTTAACGAAAAATTTAACCAAGAAACCTTAAGCCAAAAAGATGTGCACGAATGGCTAGGCACTACACAAGGCATAGTTGCTACACCTCACTCGCAGCGCTCTATTGCCAACGTAAAAGTAAAGCTTGATAGCAATATTCAAGAATTTGACGTAGTGACTCTAATAAACACCCTCGAAGCTGAACTTAAAACACCGGTACAAGCGGCAGTAAAGCGCGAAGACGAGCAAGAATTTGCTCGTTTAAATGGTCAAAACCTTATGTTTTGTGAAGACGCAGCGCGTAAAATTAAAGCTTTATTAGAAACAGATAATTACAGCGATTACTGGCTGCAAATAAATCATTATGAATCACTCCATGCACACGATGCTGTAGCTATTGCGGTTAAAGGTATTGAAGGTGGATACAAAGCTTAATAGCTACATCGTTTTAGCTTTTATAAACAGTTGGTAATTATTTTATAACTCATACTTTTTAGGCACGTAAATTGCTTTATTTGAGCAGTGTCAATTTGTTGTTATGGAGTTACCGTATGGAATTCGCTTTATTATTAATTCTAGTATTAGTTGTCGGGGCTTCTGTTGTTGCGTCAAAATTTAATGACGATGGCGGAAACCCGTATCCTTTTACCCGCAAGCAAACTGTTTTTACGCAGGTTGAAGGCGCTTTTTTAAATCTTCTCGAGCGTGCTGTAGGCGATCAATATAAAATTGTTAGTCGCGTTAAGTTAATTGACGTTATTGACTGCAAACAAGGTCTTTCTATTAAATCTAAACGTGCTGCTTTAGCTAAAGCTAAAAATAAGCAACTCGACTTTGTATTAATCGATAAAGAAAAACTAACTATTGTTGCGGCCGTTGACCTAGTTAACAATGCCAATAAAGATGGCCACAAAGCTCAACGCGACTGGTTTGTAAACGGTGCACTAGAGTCTGCGGGCATTCCACATATTCGTATGAAAGTTAAATCGGGCTACCGTCCTTCTGAAGTACGCGATGCAATTATGTTTAAACTTGGTAAGCCTGCAGCAACACAAACGCAGCGCCCTGTTCGTAATCGCTCACATAAGCCAGCGGTACTTTCACCTTCTCAAGCCAAAGCACAAACAACTGCTTTAGCTGAAATTTAAAAACCAAATTAAATACTCTCCTAAAAAGTATTTAAAGCGAGCTCATAAACAAGCTCGCTTTTTTGTTTTTTATTGCTAACTTCACGTATAATCAAGTGATTCAAACTCAGGAATTAAACATTATGAATGTTGGTATTATTGGCGCAATGGAGCCAGAAGTTAAAATTTTACGTGAATCGATGCAAAACCCACAAATTTTAACTAAAGCAGGTTTCACTTTTTATACTGGTGAATTGGCTGGTAACACAGTAACACTTGTTCAATCTGGTATTGGTAAAGTAGCATCAACAATTGCAACTACCTTACTGATTGATAACTTCGAACCTGATTGCGTAATTAACACAGGCTCTGCCGGTGGATTCGATCCTTCTCTAAGTGTTGGCGACGTAGTAATTTCGTCAGAAGTACGTCATCACGATGTAGATGTTACTGCTTTTGGCTACGAAATTGGCCAAGTACCACAAATGCCAGCAGGCTTTGCAGCTCACCCTAAATTAGTTGAAGCAGCACAACAAACAATCGAACAAATCAGTGATGTTAAAACACTTGTTGGCTTAATTTGTACTGGTGACACATTTATGTGTGACCCTGTGCGTATCGATAAAGCACGCAGTGATTTTCCTACAATGCTTGCCGTTGAAATGGAAGGCGCTTCGATTGCACAAACGTGTTTTACGCTTAACACACCATTTGTTGTAATTCGCTCAATGTCTGATATTGCAGGTAAAGAGTCACCACAATCATTTGAAGAATACCTAGAAACAGCATCAATCAACTCATCTAAAATGGTTGTCGCACTTTTAGAAAAGCTAACTGCAGTGTCTCTGTAAATGCTTAGCAATATTGTTCAAAACCACTTGGACTTTATTGCCTTCATACTAGCGCTCCTTGCTGAGCGCTTTATTCCCCTTATTAGCTGGTATCATCCTAATACAGCGTTAAATGCTGTTTTTAGTGCTATTGGCAAGCGCATATACAAAAGCAAAGAACCTAAAAGCTATCAATATTTGGCAGCTATACTCGCAAGCACGCTCATTTTAAGTGTCATTCTCATTATTGTAGTGCTACTACTCGAGTTTGCTTTTTATCCTGAATTACTCGCTGGCCTTATTTTATACTTATGCTTAGAAAGTAAGAGTATTGATAAAAAAGCACTTCGCATTGCAAAGCTAACTAAACAAAATCAAAAATCGACAGCACGCGAATTACTAAAACCACTGCTTGCCCGTGAAGTTAATAGGCTTTCATCTCCTGGTATTATCAAAGCATTAATTGAAAGCTTAATACTGCGCACTGCTCGATACTATTTCGTAGTTATATTTATATTTTTAGCCTTTGGCCCTATTGCGGCCCTCGCCTATCGATTACTTACTTTAATACAACAAGCCTGGCGTAGTGACATATCCCCAAATAGCTACTTTTTAAAACCGCTTAAAACTCTGTTGTTTATTATTGAGTATATTCCAATGCGCTTACTCGCTTTAACTATTGCAGCAAGTAGAGCGAGCAAACAAAGCATGCATTACATAAAGCATTATGGCAGACATTTTTATCAAACAAATACAGGTTGGCTACTAAGCACATGCTCTGCATCACTTGGTGTGCAGCTGGGCGGGCCTGCAGTTTATTTAGGTACTCGCTTTAATAAAATGCGTATTGGTACTGATAGACTACCTACACCCGAGGATGTACCTGTAATAATTAATAGATTAAATCAGGCGCGTGTATTTTGGTTGTTAGTAATTGTAAGTATTGAAATATTAAAAGTGATTTAGTGACTATTTAGTGACTACCTCGTAACTAATTTTTCAGCCAAAATACGAGCACAAAAAAACCAGCCTAGGCTGGTTTTTTAGTTTTCAAACGGTATTTAAGCTACAGTGATGTTTGCAAACTTACGTTTACCTACTTGGTAAATAGCTGTTGTGCCTTTTGCTATTTCAAGTTTGGTGTCAGTGATTTTATCTTCACCGTTAAGTTTAACTGCACCTTGCTTAATCATACGCATTGCTTCTGATGTACTTACTACTAAATTTGCTTCTTTAAGCAAGTTAGCAATTAAAATAGTATCTTCTGCAATAGTGATTGTCAGCTCTGGGATTTCATCTGGTAACGCTTTTTTCTGAAAACGCTGAATAAAATCATCATGTGCACCTTGTGCATCAGCTTCACTATGAAAACGAGCAATTAACTCTTTAGCTAGTTCTATTTTAATATCGCGCGGGTTAGTACCTTGCTCAACACGTTCTTTTTGAGCTGCAATTTCTTCAATAGAAAGCGCGCTTAATAAATCGTAATAACGCCACATTAGCACATCACTAATTGACATTATTTTACCAAACATATCGTTTGGCGCATCAGTAATACCAATGTAGTTACCAAGCGACTTAGACATTTTTTGAACGCCGTCAGTACCTTCAAGTAATGGCATCATTAATACTGTTTGCGGCTTTTGACCTTCAACTTTTTGTAGCTCACGGCCCATTAACAAGTTAAAGCGCTGATCAGTACCGCCCAGTTCAACATCTGACTCTAGTGCAACCGAATCCCAACCTTGTACCAGTGGATATAAAAACTCGTGAATTGCAATTGGTTGACCGCTGCCGTAACGCTTTTTAAAGTCATCTCGTTCAAGCATGCGCGCTACAGTTTGGTTTGCAGCAAGTTTAATCATGCCTGCAGCGCCTAACTTTTCCATCCAAGTAGAGTTAAATGCAACAGTGGTTTTAGCAGGATCTAGAATTTTGAATACTTGTTCTTTATATGTTTCGGCATTGGCTAGTACGTCTTCGCGAGTAAGTGGTTTACGCGTTACGTTTTTACCTGTTGGGTCACCAATCATGCCAGTAAAGTCACCAATTAAGAAAATAACCTCATGACCTAAATCCTGAAAGGTTTTCATTTTATTAATGAGTACAGTGTGCCCTAAATGTAAATCAGGGGCTGTAGGATCAAAGCCAGCTTTTATTTTTAGCTTTTTGCCCGACTTTAGTTTTTCAACTAGTTCGTCTTCAATTAATATTTCTTCTGCACCGCGTTTTATCTCTGCTAGAGCGGTTTGTAAATCCACTTTGTGTTACTCCAAAATTCTGCCTACGAAGGGGCGGACTAGTTACTTGTAATCACGGTTTAATATAGGTTTAAACCGAATATATATATGTAGCTAACATAACAAATTTCTACCTAATTAAAATAACTTTTTAAGTTATTAATGCAACTAAACAAAATGAATTGAGTCTTAGTTAGATAGGACGTTAAAAAAGGCTTCTTAACCCTGATTTTAGCGTAGTTTAAGGTTAGTTTAAATCTACAAAGCACTAGTATTCGTACATTATTAAGTATATCCTGCAATATTATGTATTTATTATCTTGACAGCAGAAAAAGGCACGTTATGGTTCACGTGGTTAACACTCTCCCAAAAAAACACAAATTGCTTATTTTAGGTTTAGTTTCTGCTATTGCCGGCTTGGCATTTCTTCCTTCTGAAAAAGCGACTGCTTCTAAAGACAATAATGCAGATGCATTAGAGATAGGCAAGCGCTATGAGTTACAAGTTAAAGTTGATGACAACGAAAAATTAACTGAGTTAAATTCAGAGCAAGCAGCAGAAAAGTTACCAGAATACGACTTTGTCGATCATAAAGTTAAAAATGGCGACAATTTAGCAATTATCTTCAAACGTGCTGGTTTTTCAGCTCAAACGCTCCATAAACTAATTAACACTAACGCAGAAACGCGCAAGCTAACTAAAATTCACCCCGGTGAAATACTTAGCTTTGCGACAGCTGAAGATGGCTCTTTGGCTCAACTGCGCTATGTAATTTCAAAAACCGATACTTTATTTGTTACCTTAAATGAAGAAGGTAACTACGATACAGCTATTGATAGTAAAGAAATTGAAACGCTAACCAAAACCGCTGGCGGCGAAATATCTAACAACTTTTGGACCTCAGCAATAGCGGCTGGTTTAAGCGAACGTCAAATAATGAACTTTGCTGACATATTTGGTTGGGATGTTGATTTTGCAAACGACATTCGTAAAGGCGATGTGTTTGGCTTAATTTACGAGTCTCATTATGTTGATGGCGAGTTTATTGGTACCGGTAAAATTATTGCCGCTGAATTTGTAAACCAAGGTCAGCGCTTTGCAGCGATTCGCCATACCGACGGCAATTTTTATACGCCTGAAGGGCGTAGCATGAAAAAAGCATTTTTACGTGCACCTGTAAGCTTTAAGTATATTAGTTCGAGCTTTAATCCTCGTCGCTTACACCCAGTTACTGGGCAAGTTAGAGCGCACCGTGGTATCGACTTTGCGGCACGCACTGGCACACCGGTGGTTGCATCAGGTAACGGTAAGGTAGTTAAAGCGGGTTACAGCAAGTACAACGGTAACTACGTATTTATTAGCCATGGCACACAATATGTAACTAAGTACTTACACCTAAATAAGAAACTAGTTAAAACGGGCCAAAAAGTTAAACAGGGCCAACAAATTGGTACTGTAGGTTCTACGGGTCGTGTTACTGGCGCGCATTTACACTATGAATTTTTAGTAAATGGCGTTCACCGTAATCCTAAAACAGTAAAACTTCCTAAGTCAGAGCCACTACCTCGCTCAGAACTTGCTAAGTTTAAACCGATTGCAGATAACTTTATTGCCCAACTTGAGCGCAATCGCGAGCTACAGTTAGCACTTAAATAAAGTTTATTAATAAACATTAAAAAAGCCTTTGCAGGTTAAACCTGCAAAGGCTTTTTTGTATACGCTAAAAACCATTAATACATTAATACATTAATACATAAATGAGCTGAATCACTAAAGACACCATCACTAATGGCCAAATATATTTGCTGTATTTGGTTGCACCGTTGAGCCCTATTTTACTTTGATATTTTTCAAGCAATGGAATAAGTATCGCTAGCGCGACAAACAAACCAATTAAAATAACGAATATATTCATATCAATGCCCTACTTATGGTAACTCATGGCCTTTAGCGCTTACATAAAGTGCATACCAATGCTCACGAGTTAGCTGTACGTTTACAGCATCACAAGAGGCTTTAATACGCTTGGCATTAGTTGTTCCAATAATCGGCTGAATAGATGCGGGATGGCGCAGTAACCATGCAATGACAACAGCCTCAGCAGATGTATTATAAAGTGCAGCCAGCTTATTAACTAAAAGACTGGTGTTTATATCAGCCTGCGATGCGTTTGATAAATCACTGCCACTGTATAATCCTTGGCATAAACTGCCCCAGCTTTGAATTTGAATTTCAAAATGGCGACAGTACTCAATACTACCGGGCGTAAAATTAAGATCCTTACCGTCACTGTTACCGGCATATACACCTTCATCAACAAACTGATGCTTTTGTAAACTAGCCTCAATTTGATTAGCCACAATCGGCATATCAAGTGCATGCTGTAAAAAATTCATTTGATGTTGCTGCATATTCGATACTGCAAAATTGCGCACTTTACCGCTTTCTTTTAAGCAACTAAATATACGAGCAATTTCGTTAACTTCCATGAGTGGATCAGGACGATGTAGCATAAGTACGTCTAAATAGTCTGTATTTAATCGCTTCAAGGATGCTTCAACTGATTGCTCAATCCACTTTGATGAAAAATCATAGCGCTTTGGCCCTAAGTCATCTTCAAAACGAATCCCACACTTAGATTGAATATACATGTGCTCTCTAAGCTCTGGTCGCTCGCTTAATGCTTTACCAAAAACCTGCTCCGCTTTACCAAAAGTATAAATATCAGCATGGTCAAAAAAGTTAATGCCACCTTCAATAGCGTTATCTATGCATTCATGAGTTTGCTTAACATGTGCATCAGTGATTGCGTCTTTATTCCAACCGCCTCCCAGACCCATGCATCCGAATACAAGTTTACTAACATGAGGTAAGTGCTTTGCTAAAGGTGTGTGAAGCATGATAACTATCCTTAAAATTTTGAAGAGCTGTTACTGTAAACAAAAAGCGCTGAACAAGAAACCATTTAGCGGTGAACAAATTAAGAACAAAAAAAAGCGCAGTAAACTGCGCTAAATAATTTATTAACTACCACGTTAATTATTAGCCAACAAGTGCTAATAAAATACCCGCAGCAACTGCACTACCAAGTACACCCGCTACGTTGGGTCCCATAGCATGCATAAGTAAAAAGTTATGTGGGTTGCTTTCAAGGCCAACTTTATTAACTACTCGTGCCGCCATTGGCACAGCCGATACACCTGCTGCCCCAATTAATGGGTTTATAGGTGTTTTAGATATGCGGTTAAGTCCTTTTGCCATAAATACGCCAGATGCCGTACCAATTGCAAAAGCCAGTGCGCCAAGCACTAAAATACCAATCGTCTCAACAGTTAAAAACTTATCTGCAGCAAGCTTTGAACCTACAGCTAAACCTAAAAATATAGTTGTAATATTGATGATTTCGTTTTGAGCACTGTTACTTAATCTATCAACAACACCCGACTCTCGCATTAAGTTACCTAAACAAAACATACCTACAAGCGGTATAGCAGCCGGTAAAAACATAGCCGTTAAACTAAGCACCATAAGAGGGAAAATAATCTTTTCCTTTTTAGATACTTTGCGAAGCTCTGGCATCTTAATTTTACGTTCTTCTGGGGTTGTTAACGCACGCATAATTGGCGGCTGAATAATTGGTACTAATGCCATGTATGAGTATGCGGCTACCGCTATTGCACCAAGTAAATCAGGTGCCAGTTTTGACGCTAAAAATATTGCAGTCGGTCCATCTGCTCCACCTATAATCGCAATAGCCGATGCATCCTGTAAAGTAAACTCAAAACCTGGCACATAGTTAAGTAATATAGCGCCAAACAATGTAGCAAAAATACCAAACTGTGCAGCCGCACCTAATAACAACATACGTGGGTTTGCAATAAGCGCGCTAAAGTCGGTCAGCGCCCCTACTCCCATAAATATTAATAACGGAAAAATCCCCGTATCAATACCCACGTAATAAACGTAATACAAAAGCCCACCTGGGTCTGACAAACCTGCCACTGGTACATTTGTTAAAATTGCACCAAAACCAATTGGTAATAATAATAGTGGTTCAAAGCCTTTAGCTATCGCTAAAAACAGTAATAAACACCCTACCGCAATCATAATTAACGATGGGATTGTAAAGTTAGCAATGCCAGTAGCATTCCAGAGGTTTAAAATACCTTCCATCCTCTATTTACTCCTAAGCTAATGCAATCATAGCGTCGCCGGTAGTTACAGCATCGCCTTCACCAACTAACACTTCAGCAATTGTTCCGGTATGCGTAGCGCGTATTTCAGTTTCCATTTTCATGGCTTCCATAATAATCACTACATCACCTTCGTTAACAACTTGCCCAGCTTTTACCTTAATCTTAAAAATATTACCGGCTAAAGGTGCGTTAAGGGTTTCACCTGATGCAACTGAAGCAGACTGAGGAATGTGCTCAGAGTCTTTTAATGTTACCTCTTTTAGCTCACCACCTTGCGCCACTACTACGTCGTAAACTTTACCATCTACTTTTACGCTGTATTGCTCAGCTTTAACGCTGTTATTATTTGATCCCGATTTTGGTGCTGCCTTATTGCTCTTATCTTCAACGGTAGGAATAGGCTCAAATGCATCAGGGTTATTACGATTTTTAATAAATTTCAAACCAACCTGCGGAAATAATGCATAAGTTAGTACGTCATCAATTTGCTCATCAGCAAGTGTTAAACCTTGCTCTTGCGCTTCTTTTAATAATTCAGCTTCAAGCGTTGCAAGCTCTGGTGCAATGTTATCTGCAGGGCGACAAGTAATAACCTCTGCTCCATCAAGCACACGCTCTTGTAGCTCTTTATTCATTGGTGCTGGTGTTAAGCCATATTCACCTTTTAATACGCCAGCAGTTTCTTTAGTAATTGTTTTATAGCGCTCACCCGTTAGCACGTTAAGTACTGCTTGAGTACCTACAATTTGCGACGTGGGTGTTACTAAAGGTAAAAAGCCAAGATCTTCACGTACACGTGGGATCTCAAGTAAAACTTCATTAAGCTTATCTGCCGCGCCTTGCTCTTTAAGTTGGTTTTCCATGTTTGTAAGCATACCACCAGGTACTTGAGCTAGTAAAATACGACCATCAACCCCTTTTAAGCTACCTTCAAATGCCGCATATTTTTTACGTACATCTCTAAAGTAAGCAGCAATTTCTTCTAGATGGTTTAAATCAAGGTCAGTATCGCGCTCAGTTCCTTCAACTATCGATACAATAGTTTCAGTTGCTGTGTGTCCGTAAGTCATACTCATTGATGAAATAGCGGTATCAAGCATATCAATGCCTGCATCAATCGCTTTTTGATAAGTCGCAGTACTTAAACCTGTTGTAGCGTGGCACTGCATAGCAATAGGAACCGATACGGTTTCTTTAAGTGCTTTAATTAGTTTTTCAGCATCGTACGGCTTTAATAAACCCGCCATGTCTTTAATACAAATTGAGTGACAGCCTAAATCTTCTAATTGCTTAGCAAGAGTCAGCCACATATCAAGCGTATGAACAGGACTTACCGTGTACGAAATAGTACCTTGAGCATGCGCGCCTACTTTTATAGCCGCTTTAATCGCTGTTTCTAGGTTACGTACATCGTTCATTGCATCAAATATACGAAATACGTCAACGCCATTTTTATGTGCGCGTTCTACAAACTTTTCAACTACGTCATCAGCGTAATGGCGGTAGCCTAATAGGTTTTGACCGCGTAATAGCATTTGCTGTTTAGTATTAGGCATCGCTTTTTTAAGCGCACGAATACGCTCCCAAGGATCTTCGCCTAAATAACGAATACACGAATCAAATGTAGCACCGCCCCACGATTCAATAGACCAATAACCTGCATCATCTAGCTTGCTAGCAATAGGTAGCATATCGTCTAGGCGCATACGTGTTGCGAGCAATGATTGGTGCGCATCGCGTAATACCAATTCTGTTAATTTTAATTTAGCCATGTGTGTGCCCCTTATTTATTATTTGATTTGTACTGAGCAATGGCAGCACTAATAGCAGCGATGTGCTCATTAGGCACACCTTGAGATTTAAAAGACGGTGATTTAGCTGGTGATGCCTCTGGTTCGCTATAGCGCGTCACCAAATTAGACATAAGCGTTACTGCACCAATTAATATCGACAGAAATACAAACACCCCAACCATACCAGTTAGCATTAAGCTACCAGCCGTTGTGAGTAGAGCACCTATATCCATTTTTCTCCCCCTTGAAACCCATATCGAAAATAAAAAATCGATTTAATTAAATATTTATTCACTGGATAATAACAAAACTAGTCGCTTTGTCTACATCTTGTAAATTGGTAAAACCAATTAAACTATAAACAACATAACACTCAACAAATTTACATGCCATAACCCAGCAATCATGCGCCCTACAATACATACAGAAAATAACGACTATAGCTAATAGTTATATGGAAGTTGTTAATTAACTATTCAACTTAATAAAAATAACCGCCAAATTTTATAATAAGTACAAAAACACACATCAATTGTTAATTGGTCTTACCAAAAACATTATTTTTAGTGAATATTTACCGGTAACTTGTAACAGTGTGAATAACTTACATAACAAAGCGTAAAAATTACTAACTAACTAATAACTAAAAACACAGTTAAAAACCATAACTATCTGATATAAAACAAAAATAAACTTTGGCATATAACTGGCATTAGTTATTGTGAGCAAATTTGATAACCAAGGAGAAAACAATGTTACGCTGGACAATTACATTTTTAGTTATTGCTTTAATCGCTGCAGTGTTAGGTTTTGGTGGCATCGCAGGTGCCGCAGCTGGTATAGCAAAAATTATATTTTTTATATTTTTAGTACTTTTAGTGATCTCATTAGTTTCAGGTGCACTACGTGGTAAATCACCCAGGTAGATAAAGCATTCAACTAACAAACACTAAAATTTAATTAATACTTACAAGGAATTACATTATGAATTCAACAACTGTAAAAGCAGCACTAATCGGTCTATTCGCAAGTTTCTTCATCATGGGTTGTGAAGACAATCATGCAGAAGACGCAGGCGAACGTATTGACGAAGCAGTAACTGACGTGCAAAACAAAGTAGAAGATGCATGTGAAAATGTTAAAGAAGGCGTAAACGCTGAAGAAACTAACTGTTAATTCTTCTTGTATCGCTAAAAAACGGCCTTAGGGCCGTTTTTTTGTGTCTGTAATAAAATCACTGACTATAAAGCTGCTCATTTAGCGGTTAGCTTGTTAAAATAAAAAAAACGATATTTAAAGCAAGGCAATATGGCATTTACAACAACCTACACACTAGATAAACCTTACTTTTACGAGTGCTTTGATGAGTCACTCCCCTACAGTAAGCGCGCCAAACCTAAGTACTTTTTACTTGTACTCCTCGTTGCGCTTGGTTTATTTGGCATTTATGTTTTAAACGATCATTACTTAGGATCGTTTATGATCATGCTAGGTGTACTAGAGTGCGTCGCTTTTTACTATCGCAGACCTTGGTGGGTAACCAGACAAATGCTCAGCAGAGCGTCAGGCTCTGAGGTAACACTTACCTTTGATGAGGAAGGCATTAAATCGGCTAATCATTACAAAAGCTTTCAGCTAACTTGGCAAGACATAAGCGAAGTAATAGATACTCAGCAAGGTATTATTATTAAAAATAAAAGCGGAATGCAGTACATTTCAAAACAAATACTAACCCCAGAAATACTCGCCTTTATAAACAAAAAAGCCACTCAGTGAGTGGCTTTTTGACTAGTTGAGTTAATTACTCAACTACGTATACGTGTTGATTAAGCATTGCCCGGATTAGGGTTCGACTTTTCAGCTTGTATGCGCATGTAAATCTCTTCACGATGCACTGATACGTCTTTTGGTGCATTAACACCGATTCGAACTTGATTTCCTTTAACACCTAGAACAGTAACTGTTACTTCGTCACCAATCATTAGGGTTTCACCTACTCTACGAGTTAGTATTAGCATTCTCTTGCTCCCATGTTCCAATAAAAATTATAAGATTCCGCTTAAACATACTAATGAAAATTAGACTGAAAAGTAAGTAAAAACTCTCAATCTATCCATTTTCTGTTAAAAATGCTTTGTGTAATGCACGAACTGCCAACTCTAGGTACTTTTCATCTATTAAAACTGAAATTTTGATCTCAGAAGTCGAGACTAAAACCACATTAATATTTTCCTGCGCTAATGCATCAAAAAATAAACTTGCTACACCAGAATGCGATTTCATACCCATTCCAACAGCAGAAACTTTAGCGACTGTTGGTAATCCGCTTATATTTTGAGCACTGAGTTGAGCTTGATCTTCGCTCAATAATTCAAGTGCTTGCAGATAATCATTCGAGTGCACAGTAAAAGCATAGTCTATTTTTTCAAAGATATGATTAACTTGATTAATCATATCTATTTCGATGCCATTATCAGCAAAAAGTTTCAATATTTTTGAAAGATATTGCGTACCGCTTGGCACACCATCTACTTTAATTAAACATTCGTCACGATTAAACGCAATCCCCGATACCACCTTGCTTGGCATATCGTTCTCCTCAAAACTTATTAATGTGCCTTCATCAGGATTAAAACTAGAAAGCACCCTAAGTGGCACATTGTGTCTACCTGCAGCTTCTACCGAGCGAATATGCAAAACTTTTGCGCCTAAACTTGCCAGCTCCAGCATTTCGGCAAAAGTAACTTGGCTCATTCTGCGCGCGTTAGGTTCAACACGAGGATCTGTAGTATATACGCCGTCAACGTCTGTATAGATCTGGCATTCGTCGGCATTTATAGCCGCTGCTATTTCTACAGCCGATGTATCGGTGCCGCCGCGTCCAAGCGTTGTAATATTGCCCTCAATATCACGTCCCTGAAACCCAGCAATAATAGCAATACGATTATGCTCAAGCTCATGCTTTAAGCGCGTAGCAGCAACCTCAGCAATACGAGCTTTACCAAACATGTTGTCGGTTAGAATATTGACTTGATCAGCTAATAAGCTTACAGCTGAATGACCACGTTTGATAATAGCCATAGCAAGCAGTGATACAGAAACCTGCTCTCCGGTGCTAATAAGTACGTCTAGTTCACGGCTACTCGGGCGAGTATCAATTTGTTTGGCGAGGTTAATTAAGCGGTTGGTTTCTCCCGACATAGCAGAGAGAACCACAACCACTTGATGTCCTTGTTGTCTGGTTTTAACAACAAGGTCGGCGACTGCTTCAATTCGCTCTATTGAGCCGACCGAAGTGCCACCGAATTTTTGAACAATAAGCGCCACTTAGGCTTAAGTACGCTCAGTTAACCAAGCTGTAACGCTATCTAGTGCAGCAGCAAGGTTTTGTGGCTCACTACCACCGGCTTGTGCCATATCTGGACGACCACCGCCTTTACCACCTACTTGGCCTGCCATGTGGTTAACTAACTCACCGGCTTTTACTTTACCTGTTAAGTCTTTAGTTACACCGGCAATTAGGCTTACTTTGTCGCCACTGGCAACACCCAGTGCAATAACACCTGAGCCAATCTTGTTTTTAAGGTCATCAACCATACCGCGAAGCGCTTTAGATTCAGTACCTTCAACGTTTGCTACAAGTAGCTTAACGCCATTAATTTCAACAATCGAATCAAGTAAAGACGCGCCCGCTGCACTTGCGAGCTTATCGCTAAGTTGTGCAATTTGCTTTTCAAGGCCTTTAGATTTTTCAAGCAACGCAGTTACTTTTTCAAGTACCGATGCGCTATCGCCTTTAACTAAAGCTGCAACATCGCTAAGTTGTTGCTCTTGCTCGCTAACGTACGCTACAGCATCTGCACCAGTTACGGCCTCAATACGGCGAACACCTGCGGCAATACCGCTTTCAGATACAATTTTGAATAAACCAATATCGCCAGCGCGCTCAACGTGAGTACCACCACAAAGCTCAATAGAGTAGTCGCCAATAGTAACTACACGTACTTCGTCATCGTACTTTTCGCCAAACAATGCCATAGCACCTTTCGCTTTAGCATCATCAATAGCCATAAGCTCAGTATTAAGTGCAAAGTTACGACGAATTTCGTCATTAACTACACGCTCAATTTCACGTAGCTCATCTTTAGTAACTGCTTCAAAATGCGAAAAGTCAAAACGTAAACGATCTGGCTGAACAAGTGAGCCTTTTTGGCCTACATGGTCGCCTAATAATTGGCGTAGTGCTTCGTGTAAAATATGCGTAGCTGTGTGGTTTTTCTTAATGCTGTCGCGGCGCGTATCATCAATTGTTGCGTCAACTTTGTCATTAACACCAATACGGCCTTGTACAGTACCGTGGTGAGCAAAAGCATTACCAAGCTTAGTGGTATTAGTAACATTAAATTCGCCACCAGCAACTGTAATAGTACCCGTGTCACCCGTTTGGCCGCCTGATTCAGCGTAAAACGGTGTGCGGTCTAGTACTACAATACCTTGTTGACCATCTTCTAATAACTGAACAGCTTCGCCACCGGCAAAAATTTCAATAACGGTCGCGCTATAATGTGTGCTGTCGTAACCTTTAAAGTCAGTGTGTTTATCTGATTTTAATTGGTCATTGTAATCTGCACCAAACTTACCCGCTTGTTGCGCTGTTTTACGTTGTACAGCCATACATTCTTCAAAGCCCTGATGATCAATCGTCATCTCGCGCTCACGCGCAACATCGGCCGTTAAATCAGCTGGGAAACCATACGTATCATAAAGTTTAAATACTAAGTCGCCCGGTATAATATCGCCTTTAAGGTCGCTTAAGCTTTCTTCTAAAATAGCTAAGCCACGTTCAAGTGTTTTACCAAACTGTTCTTCTTCAATGCGTAATACTTTTTCAATAATTTCTTGTTGCTTAGCAAGCTCAGGGTACGCTTGACCCATTTGCTCAATTAGCGCAGCAACTAATTTATAGAAAAACGAACCTTGTGCACCTAACTTGTTACCGTGGCGCACAGCACGACGAATAATACGGCGCAGTACATAACCACGACCTTCGTTAGATGGCATAACACCGTCTGAGATTAAAAACGCACACGAACGAATATGATCGGCCACTACGCGTAGTGACTTATCGTCCATGTCTTGTGCATTAGTAACACTTGCAGCAGCAGCAATTAAGCCTTGGAATAAATCGATTTCGTAGTTTGAATGCACGCCCTGCAAAATAGCAGAAATACGCTCAAGGCCCATTCCCGTATCAACAGATTGCTTAGGTAGAGGCAACATTGTACCGTCGCTTTGACGGTTGTATTGCATAAATACAAGGTTCCAAATTTCGATGAAACGGTCGCCGTCTTCCTCAGGAGAACCCGGAGGACCGCCCCAAATATGCTCGCCGTGATCATAAAATATTTCAGAACACGGACCACACGGACCAGTATCACCCATAGACCAAAAGTTGTCTGAGGTCGCAATACGAATAATACGATCCTCTGGCAAGCCAATTTCGTTAGCCCAGTAACCAAACGCTTCTTCATCATCGTGATAAATAGTTACTAAAAGTTTCTCTTTAGGTAGGCTTACTACCTCAGTTAAAAACTCCCATGCAAACTTAATCGCGTCTTGCTTAAAGTAATCACCAAAGCTGAAGTTACCTAACATTTCAAAAAATGTATGGTGGCGAGCAGTGTAGCCTACGTTTTCTAAATCGTTATGCTTACCGCCAGCACGTACACAGCGCTGCGAGCTTGTCGCACGTGTATAAGGGCGGCTTTCTGCGCCTAAAAATACATCTTTAAATTGCACCATGCCGGCATTGTTAAATAACAACGTGGCATCGTTACCCGGTATAAGCGAGCTAGAAGGTACTATTTGATGTTGCTTGCTGGCAAAAAAGTCTAAAAACTGTTGCCTAATTTGTGCGGTAGTCATGTGCTGCATTTGAAAGTCTCACCTGTATTTACTGTGCTTGCATTGCAAAATTAATTTCATCGTAGCTAAAACCCCGATACATTAAGTAGCGCACGCGCTTAGCTTTATCTTTGTAATCGAGATCGGCCGGTGTATTCGAATATTTTTTATTGTACGCATCCTGCGCAAGCTCAAACCAATCTACTTCAAGCTCTTCAACTACCAATTCAAGTAGCGAACGATCAATCCCTTTGCCCATAGCTTCGCTTTGTATTCGCTTAAGCCCGTGGCATTTAAATATGTGTTTTCTTACAAAGCCTTCACAGTATCGCTGCTCGTTAATAAAATTATGCTTTTCGCACCAATCAAGCAGCGTTTCAATAAACTCTTCTGTCGCTTCTTTTTGCTGTAATTTGAGCGTTAACTCTCGACGCGAATATTCTTGGCGCCCTAGTAACCAAAGTACATAGTTTTTTAGTTTTTGCTTTAATTTATCATCCATTAAGCGTCAAAACGCCCGCTTGTTTCACTGCTAAGTGGCTTAACATTAATGTCGTCACTTGGTGGTACAACAGGCATAAAAATGGCTTGATAAGATACAAAAAAGCTAATGTAGCAAATCGGCATTAAAATCAACAGTGGTAAGAACGATAAGAACATCGAAAGCGCCATAAATAATGCGCAAATAAGGCCAAAAACGCCAAGTGGCAAAATGTTATGATAAAACACCATTAACGATTTTTTAAGCGCCGTTAAAATACGTGTTTCTTTACTAAAATAAACAAGCGGTACAGCGTAAGCAAACGCCGTTAAATAAATTAGCATTGCCATAAAAAACAAAATGACATTCGCGCCCGAAATACTCTCAAGCATTTGTTCAAGTGCTACATTTGGATCAAGTCCTGGTTGGCTCATAACAGCTACTGCATCGGCAAATAAGCCATTAGCAAGTAACGCCATTAAAATGCCCGCACCCATCTGATAAAGTGCTAAACGCAATAACCCTAAACGATTTCCCTTAGCCGTAAATGGCTTGAGAATATCGGCTAGCATAATTTTTCCGCCCTGCTGCTTACTAAGCACCGCTTGGTAAAACCCTGCGGTTAAAAATGGCGTAGCTAGTGCTGCTACTACTTGCAGCAGCGGTAAAAATAAAGACAGCAGCCCTACAATACCAATAAATAAATGCATAAAAATAAAGGTTGCTGGCTGGGTTTTAAAAATAAGCCATCCAGCTTTTAACCACTTTAGCCCTGCATCGGCTTTAAAAATTCGTAATTGTGTAGACATACTTGCTCTTAATTTAAAACGAAACACGCCAAGTATAACTTGGCGTGAGGGGGTATTAATAGACGAAACGTAATTAAATGATTAAGGTTTTTTAATTTTCTTAATATCTAACATATGCGCGCCATGCTTAATTTTTGTTTCTAGGTACGATTTATTACCCGCAACACCCGCTTTAATGTGCGCATGCGTGCCCACAACCGAGTCAACATTAATACCGGCATCTTTTAATGCGTTAAGCTTTTTAGGATTATTGGTCATTAATTTAACGTGGCTTAAATTAAGCGCATTAAGCATTAACACCGCATCCGAAAAATCACGTAAATCATCAGCAAAGCCTAAATGATTATTAGCTTCGTAGGTGTTCATACCTTGCGATTGCAATACGTAAGCATCAATTTTGTTGTATAAACCAATGCCACGACCTTCTTGGCGTAAATACAATAAAATACCGCCTTGCTCGTGCATCATTTCAATACATTCATTTAGCTGCTCGCCGCAATCACAACGCGATGAGTAAAATACATCGCCTGTTAAACACTCAGAATGCATACGAATAAGCGGTACATCTTGCTCTGTATCAGCGTTGTTAAACACCATAGCAATATGTTCTTTACCATCTTTTAAATCAGTAAATGAGATTATTTCTGCAGGGATATCACTATTTCTGCCAACATTAAGCTGGACTCTTGCTCTTACTTGCGCCACGACAAATCCAAATATTTAAATAACTACGACACGACAATAAAGTGATAATATCACAAAATAGGATAAATACACCGTAGTACAAGACTGTTTATGGCAATTATATGGCGACGACAGGCGTTATTTTCAATGATTGTTAAGCAATTAATAACCCGAATATTACAACCTCGCTTGTTTACTTTAATTTACCTAAAATAATGACAGGCCTTGATAGTTTTGGTAATTTTATGGGCTAATAAATAATAGGGATTATTATGAAGCACCAACAGCTCGCCATATCGATAGGATTAAGCTTATTAGCCTTTGCTAACTCCACTTTCGCAAACCAAGTAAATAGCATTCAAGTTGTATCTGCAAACGCCGAAGAAACTGACTCAGCATTTGTTGCAGCCAAAGAACAAGCTGAAAAAGAAGCACAACTTGCCTATCAAAAAGGGCTCGCTCTATATGGAGAAAATAGCAATGAAACAGCAAAGCTTGCTATTAACTACGCCGAAGCCATCAATAATTATACTTCAAAGAACATTATGGTTATAGGGAATGGCAATGAAGAGAAACGGTTTGATTTGTATTCACAGGCCCACCGTATTTTAGTTAAAAACTATGGTGAAAACTCAATAGAGACTATGGATACGCTACTAGCCAAAGCCACTCATACCAATAAATCACACATCGCAGTCAAAAACTTTAAGCAACTCATTAAAATCGCTGAATTACAAAATAACCCAGGCCTTGTCGCCAACATGCAATTTGAAGCTGCAGAAACATTACTTTATAGGTTTAGCCATAGCGAATACTCTTTAGCGAAAATATACGCTCAAGATGCAGATAAATATTACCAAGCCCAGCTACCTGATAATGCAGTAGAGCGTATAAAGTCTGACCTTTTAATGGTTTCATTTGAGAGTGGCCGTAAAGATTACGACAAAGCAACTAAAAGGCTAAACCGTATAGTTGGCTTATTTGATAAATATAAAAATTTAGATCAAAGCTTTGAGCTTAATGCGCATGTAGGCTTAGTTCAGCTATATGAAAAACAAGATGAAAGCGATAAAGCGACTAAACACGCCTTAGCCTTTGCTAAAAATACGCAGTGGGAAAATACCTCAGAGCAAAATCCACTCTATATAATCGATCCTATATACCCTCGCGGAGAATATAAAAGTCATGTAATAGTTATATTAGAGATTACTGTTGATACCCATGGCTTTGTGAAAAATCCTAAGGTTATTAGTTCTGAAGGTTCTAAAGCGTTTGAAAAATCAGCGATAGCCGCTGTTAAACAATGGCGTTACGCTCCAAAGTTTAAAAATGGAAAACCTGTAAATGCAACAACTCAAGCTGAACTGTATTTTGAACGCCTTTAAGTAGTTTTACCATTCAGTCAAAAATTATAATTAATAAGAAAACGATTGTAATTACGTCAACCTAGTTTCAATTTAAAAGTTAATAGGGATTATTATGAAACGTCAGCAACTCGCTTTATTTACAGGCTTAAGTTTGTCTGTTTTAAGCGCAACAACTTTAAGCACTACAGCACTTGCAAGCCAAGTAAACGATCCTCAAACAGTATTTAGCCAGGCATATCAAAGCTATTTAGCAGCAGTTAAAGCAAACAAAAACGTACAACAAACTGCCAAGCTTGCTTACACATCGGGTAAAACTGTTTATGGCGAAAGCTCAGATAACACCGCTAACTTAGCTATTAACTACGCAAAAGCCATTAAAGGCTACGGCGATGAGCTAAACGAGCAGCTTTATACCCTTTATAACGAAGCCCATACTATTTTAGCTGCAAACCACGGCAAACAATCAATAGAAACAGTAGATGCACTGCTCGGCCAAGCTAACTACACAACATCGGCATATCAAGCAGCTAACTTTTTAGAACAAGTAATTGAAATAGCTAAAACACAAAATAATCCTAAGTTTGTAGCCGACATGAAACTAGAAGCGGCAACGCTATTGGCTAAAAAGCATAGCCACAAAAAATACCGTGAAGCTAAAAACTACCTAGAAGAAGCCGACGAATACTACCGTGAAAATATTCCGAGTAGCTCGGTAGAGCAAATTAAAGCCAATTTTTTAATAGCCTCATTTGCCGAAGGTAGCAAAAAATATAACCGAGCAATTGAGCGCTTAAATAATATAGTTACGGCATTTGACGATAACTTAAGCTTTGATCACAGTGCTGAGCTAACTGCTCACTCAAAACTTGTAGGTCTGTACGAAAAACAAGGTAAAAGCGAAGAAGCAACTAAACATTGCCTAGCTATCGCTCAAATGGTGCCATGGAAAGAATCACAAGAGCAAACACCACTCTATCGTGTTAATCCTAAATATCCAGCGCATAAAGCCCGATTTAGTACCGATGGTAGCGTTGTTATGGAGTTTGAGGTAGACACCGCAGGCTTTGTAAAAAACCTAAAAGTGCTTAGTTCTGAAGGTGGCAACGCATTTGAAAAGTCAGCCCAAGCAGCTGTTGAGCAATGGCGTTACGCACCAAAGTTCGAAAATGGTAAACCCGTTAGCGCTATTTCTCAGGTACAACTCGACTTTAAAATTAACCGTCACTAAAAGCGGCTCATTAAAAAAGGCGCTTTGCGCCTTTTTTAAAACTAACTAATACAAAACTCACGTAGTTAAAATTCATAACTTACGCTAATACCGCCATCAGCTCTTTCTTCGTTGCTGTCGCTTGTTTTGCCATAGCCCACATCTAGCTCTAATCTAAAACCAGCACTGTTCAACCCGTTAAAGTTATAACTGTACGTAAGCCCTATGCCGTTTGTTGTTTCTTCATCAAAAATACCGCCAATTACACAACCTAGCGTATTCGCAAAGTCAGTTGCTACATCATTAGTTGAACTTTCACACTCTTGGTCTGTATCTCTTGCACCAATAGCGCCCACAAGTACGCCAAATGCATGCTTTTTATTATCGCTTACTGCTTGTTCAAAACCGGCAGAAAATCCATCATCAAGGCCTAGTTTATAGTTTGCATACCAGCGTTGTGTGTCGTCGTTAGCCGACAAAGACACTTCAGGAATAACTAAGTAAGGGTAGCCACCCCCAATCGAAAAACTAACATCGTTAGCAAAAGTAGAACAAGAAGCGATAGATAAAGTGAGTAGTAATATTTTTATTTTCATAAAGTTCCCTTTGAGTAAGCATAAAATGTACTTACTTTAGGAACATCATGCAATACGACAAAAAGCTCGTTAAATTTAGCTTTAGTAATAAAATAGGGATTAAATTTTAGCGAGTATTTTATCGCTAGCCGCTTCTATTAAATCGAGCACATTTTCAAAGCCATCATCGCCGCCGTAATAAGGATCGGGAATAGCGCTTTGGGCTTGCTCGCCATATTCTAAAAATAGCGCCAGCTTATAGCGTAAATGCTCAGGGCATTGCGCTGTTAAATCAGCTAAATTTTGCGTATCGGCCGCTAAAATTAAATCAAACTCAGTAAAGTCGCTTGTACGTACTTTACGCGAATAAATACCTTTAAAGCTATAACCACGTTTTTCGCCTGCAGCCATTGAGCGACTATCAGGCGTTTTACCTTCGTGGTAACCAATAGTCCCTGCCGAATCCACTTTAACGTTAACGCCTAGCTTTTTAGCACGGGCTTTTAATACCGCCTCTGCAGTTGGCGAGCGGCAAATATTACCTAAACAAACTATGAGTACTTTTTTCATTAAGGCTCCTCTAACTAATTTAAAAACCTATGTTTTAAAACTGTTTTAAAACTGTTTTAAAATACTTTCTTCGTAATCTTCAACGTTAAGCGTTACGTTATGTTGCGCTGCAACAGATTCAAGCTCAGCTTGTTTAATGGCTAAATCGTCCATAGTGATTAGGTTATCGTCTAACTGCCACAATAACCGAGAGCCCGCGTAGCTATAATGAATCGCTAATAACGCATCGGCATTACCTTCACGGCCAGCGGCTTTTAACTTAGCCATTTTACGGGTTATTTTATTAAGTGCTTTTTTAAGCTCCCACACATAAACAACTTCTGTCATAAACGTATGTGTACGATATTTATGAAGTAACCACGCAAGCCCAACGCTAGTAATAGCAACGCCTATTAAGTTCCAATGAAAGTGGCTACCACTTTCATCAGGAAATAAAGCAATCAGCGTTTGCGATATAGCCAAGCTGCCTACCGCCAAACCAATACCACATCCTGCAATAACACGGTTTAAATGTTTACGGTAACGTGCTTTATTTATTTCAATGAGTTGCATAACAGCCTAAAAAGTTAATAAGTAAAAGAATGCGAATGGCTATTGTAACTAAACCCCACATTTTTTATAAAATTATTTCACCCCTTTTTGATTTGCCACCCGTTATAGCTTTGGAAACACCCTAATTGTAGTGGTCAATAAAACTTGGAGCGGCTTATGCACACACTTGAAGTACCTAACAACCCAGTATTTATTAAAACATCGACTGCCGTTATCGGCGGCGCCGCAATGACCTTTGCAGCTTTTGCGTTTATGCAATACTTAATAAGTGGCGAGCAACGCGCACCGGTTAAACCAGGGGACGATATTATAGTAGAGATTTTTCACCTCCCTGAGGATTCAAAGCTAAGGCATATACAAAAAATACAGCCGCCACCGCCAATCCCTAAAGTGCCGCAAAAAGCTCCACCGCTTGATACATCAGCCGATCCTGTGTTGGCAATTAGCGACTTTACGCCGATTACAATTGACGATTTTGGTGGCGACATTAACAACACCATTAATCGCCCAACAGGGGATGCAACACCCATAGTGCGCATTAACCCTAAATACCCAACCACAGCAGCGCGCGATGGTATTGAAGGTTGGGTGCAACTAAGCTTTAGTATTTCGCCAACGGGGGAAGTAATCGACCCAGTAGTTATTAACGCCGAGCCAAAACGTACCTTTGATCGCGAAGCAATAAGAGCAATTAAACGCTGGAAATATCGCCCCAAAGTAATTGAAGGTGTGGCACAATTACAAACAGGTCAAACTGTACAGCTCGATTTTAAATTAGATAACTCTATTTAACGGACTAAACGCCTATGCTACTAAGTATTAAGTCATGGTTATTTGAAACGCCAAGCAAGGACTGCATGGCAAGTTATGCAAAAAGTGGCGACAATCGTTACTTAGAGCAGCTTATTGCCCTCTACAGTAACGACTTATACCACTACCTTGTTACGCAATCTAATACCCATTTAGCATACGACGTAAGCCAACAAACATGGCTAAAAGTAATCGAAAAACGCCACCTTTACCAAGCGCAAACCACACCCAAAGCGTGGTTATTTAAACTTGCCCGCAACACACTCATTGACGAATACCGCAGGCAACAGCACTTTGTAGAGCTTGACGAAAACACGCATTTAGCAGCACAAAATGATAAAAGCGAAAACGACTTAACTAGTGGAAACTCGCATATAGATAACTTGAATATAGGCAGCTCAAACATAAGTTATAAAGCGTTCGACGCCGCCCTAAAACAACTCAGCTTTGTACAGCGCGAAGCCATTACATTACAACAAGAAGGCTTTTCGCTCACCGACATAGAACTTATAACGCAAAGCAGCCTTGAGACCATTAAAACAAGGCTGCGCTATGCCAAGCAAAACCTTAAACGTTTATTAGGAGCAAACAATGAACAAGCCTGATGAGCCGTTTGATCAAAAGCTCACACAACACTACAAAGAGCGAAAAGCGCGCACAACACTTACAAGCGATCAGCAAAAAGCGCTACTTAATAAAGCCACGCACACAAAGCCTAAAAAGTTCGGCTTTACGCTACAGCTAACCAGCCTTGCCTGCGCACTGGGTGTGTTCGCCTTTATTGTGTTTGATAATAACAACAGCATAAATACCACGCCTAAAACCGTGCTTAACAGCGTATTTAACACTATAGACATTCACGACTATTCATTTATAAAAACACACGAAATAAATCAAGCAGGTAGCTACGCAAGCTCCATAAACGAGCAAAAACACGCACTTGATAGTCAATTAGCTAACGATTTACGCCGCCACCAACAACGCCACATAGAATACGGCACTCTAGTGAAGGTAGATAACGACTGGTACATAGCCAGCTGTAATGATGAAATGCTCGTGCAAATTAAGCAGTCACTGTTGAATGATTTAAAAGGTAAACACGCGGTTGAAAGTAATATAAATACGGGTGATATGCTCGCTATGGCGCATAACGGCAAAGGGCAGATTATTGCACTTAAACATGCGGGTGCTGGGGTTAGACAGTGTGGGGCTTGGGTGGTTTGGGATGGTGATAATTTAAATAGTAAATTATCACCTAGCTTAAAGAGAATTCACGCTATACAGAAGAGGCTCGCAAATGTAGATTTATTTCATCTCAGGAAATAATAAATTAAATGGCGTAGGGTAGCGATAATGTCGACAAGCGACTAAAGCCAATGGTGTATAGCCCTGCTTTACGGCTGAAAGCTCCCAAAAAAAATTAGAATGCTTACACTCTTCTTTTACGTGCTTTACAGCAGCCACACCATTTATTGGAAAGTTAGTCGTTGCCACTCCATGCTGGTTAGTACCTGAAAAAAAATACTCCTCAGAAGTTTCATTTGGATACCAATATTGAAGAGTACAGTGCTTCAAGCTTTTATTGCAAAACTCTTCTAATATTTCTGCTAAGTCAGGCATATCGTACAAATTGCAGAACAAAGTTAAAGCGGGATAAAGAATACTCGCTTTTGTCATTGACTCTTTATAAACAATATCCATTTTTTCTTTATTACGATGCTCTAGTAATTGCTCATATGCATGCAGGTTTGTGGGATACATACCATTAAACTCATAAGAGTAAGTAACACGATCAATGATGGCATCCAACCAACTTTTTGCGAAGACATCATCTTGACTGCTTTGGTATAAAAGGTGAAGAGCTAATACCAAGTCTATCGCCTGATCATCTTTATAGGGTGAAAGCAATAAAGGGTTATTAACAACTAAATGATTTATTGCTCTTTTTACTTTACTTAGTTTGTTTTGCAGTATTTCAAATTCTTCACTCTCGTATTTTTTCGAGATATCTTTTTTATACAATTCCGTCAGATTAAATAACAACCATTGCCCCCTAAGAGCTAAGCGACCTAAAATATCAAATAATTTTAGATTAATGCTTATTGAACATGGTGCAGAGATTAAATGTGATATTGCATGTCTTTTATCTACAAATGGAAATATCACTTTTTCAAAATACGCCTCGGTGATCGTATGATAGGTATGTAAAAGCCCTTCAAATGCATTACGGATGGACTTTTGATTAAGGTTATCTTTAATTGAGTCCCATGTGACAAGTAAAGAGTATTCTGCTAGTTGATAAGAAGCCTCTAAGCTATCTTGTTCTCTATGTTGACTAAATATCAACCACAAAGCTAAATTCACTTGATTGATGGATTTAATAGTGGAGGCTTGTTTCTTATCTTTATCAAAAATAAATTGCAGTAATATACTGAAGTATTTTCTAGATTCTACTGGTTCATCAATAAGCGCAATTGACTTATGAAGTAAAGGCTGCCAACCAACGGGGAGGAGTGCTTCAGTGAACATATATTCAAGAATTAGGCTTGATAACTTATCGCCATTCCATTCTTCAAAAGATAGATCTTCATTTGTATGTTTTCTAATATAACCTGTAACGTCCTGCCTTACACCTGTAATGATATGACCACCAAAGCACAAGCAAATAACAACAGGCTTAGCCTTGTGTTCAAGAGGAATTCGGCTTTCTATAAACGAGTCTTGTATTTCATCTAGTGACCAACGCAGCGATTGCGGTGAATCACCTATCCAAGTACTGCGTGTTAGGTTTTTTTCTTTAACTGAGAATAGATAAACTTTATCAACGTCACCATTTATACTACCTACAGCAGCGATATCTACGCCGTATTCTTTGAACCCTCGAGAAGGCTTTATAAATACATTTAAACCCATCTGACTCAACAAATCAGGTAAAATAACATCAAGTTCATCTCTTTCCTTTAATGAAGCTAAATACTCCTTAAGCATCTTTTTCATTTATGAACCTCTCATAACGAAACACCCTTAGCATCATTTCTAAACCTTCAGGATCAACTACAGTCATTTTGGGAATGTCTATTTTTTGCGAAAACGAGTGCAGCGTATTCTTCATTCGTTGACTTTTACTTCCTAAAATTGAAGGTGTGACTACGTCATTACCATATAAAATAGTTTGTGTTGTAGCAATTAAATTAACTATAGAACCTTTCCGTGCTTCATTCATACTTTGAGACATTTTCACTTCAAAATCTCGCCAGTAAAGGTGAACTTCTTTTTGAGGCGCTTTTAATTCTTTGATCTTATTTATGCCTTTAAAATTTGCATTATAGCTATCTAATTCAGATAAAAGTTGGTCGATAACAACCAAAATATCGCTGTCCGCACTCTCTTGTATTTTTGTCAGAAATTCTTTTACTTTTTCCGTATAACTTAGAAGTAATGGATCATAAATCAATCTAATTATTTGTTTTTTTGTATCCGCCGTCGTATGGGAAATAATTGAGAGTAAAAAGCTGACAACAGCGATTGGACTATAAAAAAGCCAGCCAACAGCTTTTTTAATCATAAATAAAAACTCACTATCTGTAAGCGGTAAAACTGATTCATCAATTGAGAGTTCAATCAAGTATCTATCACCTTTAGTAATTACATCATGCAACGCACAACACAGTTGAACATCTCCTATTAAAAGCCATTTTGTAACTATTCTATTTAAAAAATCTGAATTTCGCTCATTCACAAGCTCATGATCTAGGTGCTGAAAATCACTAACTTTAAGCTCATTATTTTTTATAAGTAGGGTTTCAAGTAAATCTTCTACTAAAGAACATTTCTCACCATTAATTTCATTTCTAATAAAATAGGACAAGTGATCTAGTGTTTTAGATTGAGCTGGCGTTGTATTTTTGAAATAAGGTATTAGAAATGTAACGACGTTATCAGGAAGATCTTGTCCATTAAAAGCTGCTAGGTATGAAGCTTCTTGTATTACCAAGTGTTCATATTTCTGAAGACATTGTTCAAACAATAACTGGGCTTGAGGCCATAATATGGGAGTTTGTTTCGCAATAAGAAAAGCTGAGCGAAAAATTTCAGATTTTTCAGAACTACCTGTTTCAATATTTAAAGCGCTTTCTAATAGCTTTAGACGAACTGATGGCATATCTAAATCATTCAATGAGACCCGACCTATAGCCGAATATATCTGTAATCGTATACCCGCACTTTCGTGCTTGATCAACGTCGAAAGTTGTTCTATTACCCATGAAGAGTCGAGTTTCGCAGCAGCCATTATTGTATTAGCTAATAAAGGATAACTATTTTCCGGTTGCTCTAATATAAAACTTAAACCAGCTTTACAACGATCTAAATTTTGCTGGCAAAACAAAAAATAGGCTTGTTCATAATCGCCATAAACTAATTCTTCATCTTTTAAGTGAACGAATACATTAACAACATCAATCACAGTAGTATCAAGTTTGGGCAATACAGAACAATAGGCAAATGTCAGACTTGAAGAGTTATAATTATTTTCTTGATTTGTTAGCTTTAGTAATTGCTCATTCAGATCCAAGATTTGATTATTGTGGAGATACGCCAACTCTTCAGCTATTAAACTATCTTTATTACGAATATCTCTGAAATCCAAGTCATTTAAAACCTTAAGTAAGGTATCGTTTTTTACCGCATCCTCTAGAGTCGCTTTTATTTCCGCCTGTTCCATTGCAGAACCTTTGAATTAAGGGATAGTATTTAATCCCACTTTAAATTGACAGATACCACAAGTCAATTGAGGAGAAATATCATCATTCTAAACTAAGCTTCTGAGTTAGCGCTTATTTATTTAATTTGCAAAACCTGCTGGGCTAGATTTTGCATCCCATCCCTCAGAGTCAGGTCTTATTTCTTGCCAAACTAAAACATAAATTTCACGTTTAACAATTTTCCCGACATCGCGACATGAAAATAGGTAGTTGATGAGTAATTTCACGCATTGGTATCTTATCTTCACCATTTACTTTCACATCTATCAATATTTGAAGGGAGTAATGTGATGCTCGGTGGTACAGGGAAAGCTCAGGGGATATAAGCGTCAGTATACCTTTGCCGCTGTCGCCAGCACGATAAAAACCTGAATGAGGTTTTATGTTGTATTTAACTTTCAGGCTACCGCCCGGCGCGCCAGCAAGCTGTTCGCCTACAATAAACACTACATATAACTAGCTTTTGGTGTGCTCATTGCATTGGCGAACAGTTGGGTTTCGTGTCACTCAACCCAACCTTGTATCTCTTCTTGATGAGTGTTTAGCTAGCACTTGTCACATCGGGAAGACAGTGAGCTCGTACCCAACC